>NZ_JBFRCY010000732.1:0-2259 GCF_052113305.1 Terriglobus sp. YAF25 | reverse complement strand
GTAATCGGGAATCATGTAGTACTTCATGATCACGCCACCATTGGTAAGGACGTCCGGATCGACGACGGGGCCATCATTGGCAAGAAGCCTTTGAAATCAAAAGCCAGCGCTATGACCGGAACCAAGGAGCTGGGGCCGGCTTTTCTAGGCAACGGCTGCCTGGTTGGCAGCAACGCTGTGATCTATTCAGGGGCAATTGTCGAAGATGGAGTTCTGATCGCTGACTTTGCCAGCGTGCGTGAAGACACGGCTATCGGCGAGCTCAGCATCATTGGCAGGGGTGTCGCCATTGAAAACCAGGTCAGGGTAGGGCGATGCTGCAAGATCGAAACCGGGGCCTATATCACTGCGAAATCCGCAATTGGAGACCAGTGCTTTGTCGCTCCCGAGGTGACCTTTACCAATGACAATTTTGTCGGACGCACGCAGGAGAGGTTCGAACACTTCGGCGGAGTAACCATGCAGAAAGGCTCCCGCGTTGCCGCGAACGCTACGATTCTGCCTGGAGTGTTGATCGGAGAAGATGCTCTGGTTGCAGCGGGATCCGTGGTAACGCGCGATGTTCCGGCGCGCATGGTTGTTATGGGGGCTCCGGCAAGAGTTGTCCGCCCGGTCGATATTGACCAATTGTTGCCGTACGAAAGCGAGACCAAGCCGGGAGAAACTCCGTGAAGATACTTTCCATCGGTGGAACGCGGCCGCAATTCGTGAAGATGGCAGTCCTTGTAAAAGCGATCGAAGAGTATAACCGCGAACACCAGGGTGCAATAGAACACAGGCTGCTGCATACAGGACAGCACAGCGACCCGATGATGTCATCGGTATTTTTTCAGGAACTCGGGCTACCGAAGCCGAGATTGCTGGAGACGGTCAGGATGGGGACACCCGGAATTCAGACTGCGCTTATGCTTGCCGGAGTTGAGGCTGAATTATTGGAGTGGATGCCGGACGCCGTGATCGCGTATGGCGATACAAATTCGACCCTTGCATCTGTGCTGGCGGCAGCGAAGCTTCACGTTCCCGTGATTCATCTTGAGGCTGGGCTGCGCAGCTTCAATCGGATGATGCAGGAAGAACTAAACCGAATCGTTGCGGACCATATCTCGGACCTCCTGCTATGCCCGACGCCCAATGCAGTAAAGCAGTTGGAGCTGGAGGGGCTCGGTGAGCGAGCAGTATTCGTGGGAGACGTAATGCTTGATGCTGTCAGCCTCTTCGGCAGGGATGGACAGTCTGCCATACAGCGCGAGCTCCACTTAGGAACCCAGGAATATGCTCTCGTTACCATTCATCGAGCCGAAGCGACCGATGAGCCCGAACGGCTCAACGGCATTCTTGAGGCTTTAAAGAAGATGGATGTCCCCATCATTTTCCCGATGCATCCGCGGCTGCGGAAGCGCCTGCTTGGAACGAGCAACTCTGATCTGTTTCTTGTGGATCATGTGCATGTTATCGAGCCGGTCGGATACCTGGACATGCTGGCTCTACAGCGAAATGCCAGGTTCATCATGACCGATTCCGGCGGCCTGCAGAAAGAGGCCTACTTCATGGGGGTACCGTGCCTCACGCTCCGGGAAGAAACCGAGTGGATCGAGACGCTGCACGGGGGATGGAACATATTGGTCGGCAACGAGACGGGAAAGATCCTGGATGGAGCTCGCCGTCTGGCACGCTTCGGACGCAACAGCATTCAGGAGCCCAGGGATCTGGTCGAGTTCGGTGAAGGCCATGCAGGAGAACGTAGTATTGGTCGAATTATGGAAATGGTGAGGGCTGCATGACAAAACGTGTACTTATTACTGGGGCTGCCGGCTTCCTGGGATCGCATGTAACCGATCTGATGCTTGCAAAAGGTTACGACGTCGTAGCTGTCGACGATATGTCGCACGGGAACTCAGCAAACCTTGAGTCAGCGAAGCAATGTCCTGGGTTTGAATTTCACTCCGCGGRTGTATGCGATTACGACGCCTTGCGGCAGGCAGCGGGGAAGGTCGATATTGTTCTTCATCTGGCGGCATATAAGATCCCGCGCTACGAAAATCCGAAGAAGACGCTGATGGTGAACTTCCACGGGACGCACAATGCGTTGCAGATCGCCGTCGAGAACAATGCTCGCTTTGTGATCACATCGACCTCGGACGTATATGGCAAAAATCCCACGGTGCCTTTCTCCGAGGATGCGGACTCCGTTCTCGGTCCCGCTACGGTGGCGAGGTGGGCGTATGCGGCTTCGAAGATGTTCGATGAACACCTCGTGCT
>NZ_JBFRCY010000731.1:0-2259 GCF_052113305.1 Terriglobus sp. YAF25 | reverse complement strand
GACCAGTACCAGGCCGACGCCAAGGTCACGCTGATGACCCTGCACGCCGCCAAGGGCCTCGAATTCCCGCTGGTCTTCCTCTGCGGCATGGAAGAGGGGCTCTTCCCGCACTCGCGTGTCCTGCAAGACCCCACCGGTCTGGAAGAAGAGCGCCGCCTTTGCTACGTGGGCATCACCCGAGCGATGGATACGCTCATCATCAGCCGGGCGCGCTATCGCCGCCGCTACGGCAATGACATGCCCGAGGCCAGCATGCCCTCGCGGTTCCTGGAGGAGATTCCCTCCCGCCTGATGGAAGACCTAGGCAGCCCGCGGCCTACCCCGTCGTGGTCAAGCGGCGGCGGCCGGTATGGCCAGCAGCGGCGCGATCCCTACGAAGAGGGCGAACGGCACTACTCCTACGAGGACGAAGACCAGTCCGGCAGCCGCGGACGTCCGCAGCAACGCTATGGCGCCGGCAGCGGTGGCGGCGGCGGCCATTCCGGCTCCTCCATAGACAACATCGCCAGCTTCTTCTCGCAGAGGGGCCAGAAGGTCTCCCGCCCGAAGATGGACCTCCCCGAGCCCACCGGCAAGACCGGAATGGCCCGCGGAACCCGGGTCCGCCACCCCAAATACGGGGAAGGAATCCTGGTTCGGCGCGAAGGCGAGGGGGATGACGCCAAAATTACGGTAGAATTTACGAAGCATGGCGTTAAGAAGCTGGTGGAGAAGTTTGCCCAGCTCGAACGCATCTAGGTCGCATCCAGGGTTCGTATTCAGGAGTTCCGTATTCCGGGGTTCCGCATGCAGGCGATCTGGGCGTGCAACATTTTCAGAGAACAGAGAGAAGACAGTGGCAAATACCAAGAGCGTTACCGACACAACAGAGCGCAAGAAACTGAAGCGCGCTGCCCGTAAGAAGGCGGCTCCCAAGGCCAAGCGCACCACCCCGCGCGGCTCCAACAAGCAGAAACTCCGGAAGTTGTCGCGCGGCCAGTCTAAGCGCTAGAGCCACACACCTTCCAACAAGTAGTCGAAGCAAGGCCCGCCTACGCGGCGGGCCTTGCTTTTTGCTGTCCGGAATCATTGCCTCCAGACGATGGAGCATTTCTCCTAAAGGTGTGAAGGCGGATTTTTGGCTGTTTGCGCCGTTTTCCTGCGAAGAAAACGGCATTCGCAGATTTAGAGCATTTTCCCTGTTACTGGGGATCCGGAAGAGGAGCGCAGCGGCGTTTTCATTGCGGAAAACGCCCATCGATGCAGAAGCCCTACGCTACACCTACAGGGAAAATGCTCTCTCCAAAGCTACAGTATTAGGAGAATTGCTCTAATCTTGCTGTAATCGAACCTGAACCACACCACATCCGCAGGAGCACTCCGCTGGCCCGGCAAATCTTCGCGACCAAGTCGATTGACAAGCTTATCTCCGAGTCCGAAGACCCGGAACGGAGCCTGAAAAAGACACTCGGCCCGGTCTCGCTCACCGCGTTGGGCATCGGCGCCGTCATTGGCTCCGGCATCTTCACTGTCATCGGAACGGCCATCGGCGGCAATCCCTCCAAGCTCGCGGACTGGAAGGCCTCGCCCATCATCGACTTGATCCTGCATCACGGCTCGGTCGCCGGCCGTCCGGGCGCGGGCCCTGCCCTCGCGCTCTCTCTGATTCTGGTAGCCATCGTCTGCGGCCTGACCGGCCTTTGTTACGCCGAGCTCGCCAGCATGATTCCGATTGCCGGATCGGCGTACACCTACACCTACGCCACGCTGGGCGAGCTCATCGCCTGGATCATCGGCTGGGACCTCATCCTCGAATACGCCTTCTCGAACATGAGCGTCTCCGTCGGCTTTGCAGCGCACGTCGTCGACCTCATCGACTGGCTCGGCATCAAGATGGATCCCAAGTGGCTCTCCCCGGCCTATCTGCCACTCGGCCTGCAGGACCTCGCCGGACACGATATTTACCAACCGGGCTGGCACTTCGGCTTCAATATCCCGGCCTTCCTCATTGTGCTTATTCTCACCGTGATCCTTGTCCGCGGCATCCGCGAATCCGCCCGGACCAACAACATCATGGTGCTGGTGAAGATATTCGCCATCCTGCTCTTCATCTTCTTCGGCCTGAGCTTTATCCATCCAGGCAACTATCATCCCTTCGTTCCCAATGGCTTCCCTGGTGTGCTCGCCGGCGGTTCGATCATCTTCTTCACCTACATCGGCTTCGACTCCGTCTCTACCGCGAGTGAAGAGTGCCGCGATCCCAAGCGCGATGTTCCCATC
>NZ_JBFRCY010000730.1:0-2266 GCF_052113305.1 Terriglobus sp. YAF25 | reverse complement strand
CCCATGAAAATCCTTGCGATGCAGTTCGTCCTGAATCGCTTTGGGAAATTTCCCCTCCAGGACAAACCGAACCGCCGCCTCGTTCGCCTGGGAATCGGAGCCGTTGATCAGCAGCGCAAATCCCTTCTCTCCTAAACTGTGAACCAGAGCCACATTCACATAATTAATGTCCTGGTTGGCAACATGGTGAGGAATATAGCGCGCTTCTTCCCCGGCGAGCGGATGGTGATTCACAAATGAGTAAGTGTGGGTCTCCGTGCTCTCGATGAATTGGAAGTTTGTCCGCGAGTCGAAAAGTGACATCCAGGGATTGCTTCGCCGGCTGCCGATCAGTACCACATTGCCATCACTTAGATCGCGCACATGCAGGTCCCGCGAATAGAGAAGATTCCCATGCATGCCGGCTTTCGATAAGGTCTCCATCCACTCCAGCCCGAGCCGCGTCTCGCTGAAGCTGGTCGTCTTTCTTATGCCAAGAAACATCAATGTATTTCGCAGTTGGGGATCGGCAACCTTGCTCACCTGGTTGCGAGGAAAATCGCTCTCGATGTATTCCAGCGGACCAATCTCCGTGTTAAGCATCTGCTGAATGATCATCAACGACACATCGGGAAGCACGACGGCCACGTTATTGCCCTGTTGCAACATCGGTAGCAGGATCGGCGGAACATTTTGTTGCGAACGCTCCCCGATATTCCACCGAATGCCCAATCCAATCGCCATTGCCAGAACTGCGGTTCCGAGAGAAGCCCAGACCAGGGGTAATCGGCTGACGCCGCCGAGGGGTGAAGGTACCACACCTGGAGGTTTCAGAAGGTCGTGAGTCGTCCCCTGAGGCTCGATAGATTCAGGATACTGAGTCRTGTGTTCCTCGGCGGGAGCGCCATTGTGATGCCGTACCGATTCGAAATGGGGAAGGTAACTTCCTTTCGGAATCTCGATAAGCATCGTTTCTTCTTTGCCTTCGTCAGCGAAATACTCCGCCAGCTTGCGGCGGAGATGGCTTACCTGAACCCGAACGATGTTGTCATAAGCAGGATCGAAATCCCCACGCCGGCCAAGTGCTTCGCGAGCGATATCATGCTCGCGCAACTGCTCTTCTGTTCCGAAAATCGCGAACTTTGAAACGTAGAGCAGAATCGCACGCAGCTGCGCTGCCCGCTGAAACCCTTTACTTCGGACAATCCGCTGAATCAGAAGCCAGCGCTCATCGTGTGCCAGAGTATCTTCCTGGGAGTGATTCTCGGTTGGGGGTAACGGCATATTTGCTGTCGGCATGTCGAAGATCCAAGGCGTATCGGTGAATTCTGAAGGCGTTGACGTTAACAGACGTTCTTTGACGGTTAATGCACTTGTCTGAGGGGTTGTCGCCGCCGATTCTTGCGAAAACCTATGTACTTGCTTGAGCGCAAACATTCCACCACGAAGACCGTATGGATGGCAATCGGTCTTAAGGTATTCCTGGTTTCACTTTGGCCCGTCCGCCGTAGGGGACGAAGCCTGGCTTTATTAGCCTTTCTAGTTATGCTGTCGTTCTGCCGGGTATGCGTTCCGCATACAGTCTCGCGGCCCGCAGACAGAGCTTGGTGGAAGGCGACACGGAGGCTAAGGGACGGCTCGAGCCGGCCGGTGCTTTTCGAGTTCAGGCAGGTGGATCGTCGTCTCATGGGAACGGTTCGGTTCGACTGGGGCGATCTACCGATCCATGACGGTCGAGAGGAAGGAGATCAAATCTCTTTCCAAGCCGGTACAACATTTCAGTTTTCTGGAGCCCGCACCGCAACCGGTTTTGAACTCTTGTTCACGGGTAGTCATGAGCCGGACCAGACTCTGCTCCTTTCGCGAGCGGATCAGCGCGATCTCAGGATTCCAGCGGATCGTCCTCCTCTACCCGCCATCCATGCCGTCAAGGCGCCTCCGGATTTTGCCATGAGACCCCCAATGGGATGGAACACTTGGAATTACTTTCACCAAAACGTGGGTGACGTGATCATCCGACAGGTCGCGGACGCAATCGCCTCCAACGGAATGCGGGAGGCGGGCTACTCTTACATCGTGATCGACGATGGCTGGCAAGGCCAGCGGGATGCGAACGGGCGCCTCCATCCAAACGAACGTTTCCCCGATATGAAGGGGCTCGCTGATTATGTCCACGCAAAAGGCCTGAAGCTTGGCATCTACTCTTCTCCCGGGCCACGGACCTGCGGAAAGCATGAAGGAAGTTATGGGCATGAAGTAGAGGATGCGAAAACCTTCGCAGTATGGG
>NZ_JBFRCY010000729.1:0-2268 GCF_052113305.1 Terriglobus sp. YAF25 | reverse complement strand
CCATGGGAACCGCGACTCTCACGGGAAGGGGATTGCTGGCTGAGCCGTGAGAGCGGACGACCAGGTCCCCGGTGATAGAACCTTCCGGTACTCGAACCGACAGGCGGGAAGTCCGCGAGAGAGCAAGCCGCGCAGGCACATCGCCGATGGTGACAGTCGGCAGATGCCCTTCATACACACCCAGAGCTTTGCCCTGTACCTGGAACTCGCCGTTCGGCAGGGCTGCCAGTGGTGTTACCGAGTCGAGGTGAGGCGCTTCGACATTTGACCCAAAACGAAAGGCTGCTGCCATGGGTTAAGCCTAACGCAGGTGGGAAGTTTCGCGCTGCGTGAGGCAAATTCGAGATGCCCATGCTCTGGGTGGGATTTTGGGTCCCCGGCGAACAAGTTCGTTGGGGACCCCGGATCCGCGATGGATGGGGCACCCAGTTTCGGGGCTAATTTGGCAATATATCTAAAAATTGGGGAAGGCGAAGTGCGCGATCAGCACGAAACAGATCAGCGCGTAGACCCCCGCCATCAAGTCATCGGCCATGATTCCCGTGCCCTCAGGCAGATGTTCAAGCTGGCGAACCGGCGGCGGTTTGAGGATGTCGAAGAGCCGGAAGAGCACCAGCGCCAGCACGTAGTGTTTCCAGATGGGAGCGGCGAAGAGCAACGCAACCCACTGGCCGGCTGCCTCATCGATCACCACCATCTGCGGGTCTTTGCTGCCGCTCTCGCGGGCGACGCGGGTTGCCGCGGGAATACCGATGACCGTCGCCAGGATGGCGAGGACGAGTGTCAGAAGCGCTAATTGTGGCCGGGTAAGGTCAAGAAAGAAGGCCAGCAGACGCCAGATCAGTACTGCGAGCACTGATCCATAGGTTCCCGGACCTGGCTTGAGCAGGCCCGAACCGAAAAAAGTGCCGACAACCCATGCCCAAGTGGTTTTGCGTGCGTTAGTCGTCATCGTTGTCTTGCTGCGGACGCCGGGCATGTTCCGCAAGTCCTTCCAATACTTCAGGATCCAGAATTGGGGAAGAGATGCGGTAATCTCCCGAAGCCCATTTGCCGAGGTCGATCCGGCGGCAGCGGTCGCTGCAAAACGGGAAGTCGTTGTTCTTTTCCAGCACCAGCGCGCGGCAGGTGGGACAGCGGAGTGCCTTGTTCTGAGCCATCGGTTTTCCTTCTCCAAGGTACACCCTTGGCTGTGTACCGTGAAAAACCGGAAAAAATAGCAGAAAAATAGCAGCGCCGGCGCATTTGGCAACGTCTGTATTCGGGGCGTAAGATTTCACGCCGGAAGTAAAGCAGTACGCAGTCGGCAGTACCGCAGTACGTCGTTGAAGGAATTAGAAAGGTAATACCGCATGAAGAAAACAATCCGTTTTGTTATGCCGCTCGCAGCAGCGGCCATCCTTGCCAGCTCCTCGGTTATGACGCTGGCCCAGCAGACCCAGTCCCCTACCGCCGCGCAGTACAACGGCTCGTTCGCAGGCTCTCCGGAACAGGAGCAGGYCTACAAGGACGGCATGGAGGCGGCCAAACTGGATACRCTGGCCAAGCGTAAGATCGACCCCACCAGCTCGCACCTGTACAAGAACCCGCCTGCCCGCGTGAAGAAGGATCAGCGTGATGCATATCGCTCTGCCTTCACCTCCGGCTACAGCAAGGCGATCAACGATGCGAAGGCAAACGGCGGTTTCTAACGCAAGGAAAGCAGAAAACAAAAAGGCCCCATCACGGGGCCTTTTTTACTGTGTCTGGATGATTACTGCTCGATGATGCGGGCGACTACATCGTAGTCATGCGATTCGGTGATCTCCGCGCGATAGAAGGTGCCGGGAACCAACGCCTCGTGCGGCCCAAAGTCATTGATGAGCACCTTACCGTCGATCTCAGGAGCATGCAGCATGGTGCGTGCGTCCCACAGCAAAGGTGTCTCTTCATTCGGACCCTCGACCAGAATCTCGACTTCGCGTCCCACCCAGGCCTTCTTTGCCTTGGTGCTGAGCTTCTGCTGCAGGCGCATCAGCTTGCGGCGGCGCGACTCGATCGTGCGCGAAGGCACCTTCTCGTCCAGATCGAAGGCCTTGGCGCCTTCTTCATCTGAGTAAGAGAAGACACCCAGCCAGTCGATTTGTGCCTTCTGGATAAAATCCATCAGCTCTTCGAACTCAGCATCGGTCTCRCCGGGGAAGCCGACGATGAAGCTGGTCCGCAGCACGATGCCGGGTACGGTTGCGCGGGCGCGTTCGATCATCTTCAGGAAGATGTCGCCGGAAC
>NZ_JBFRCY010000728.1:0-2268 GCF_052113305.1 Terriglobus sp. YAF25 | reverse complement strand
GAAATACAGTGCGCGACTCTGCAATGGCCGTACGCGAGTTCAGAAAGGCATTGCGCTGGATGCGGAAGATCCATGCCTTGAAGTTGGTTCCCTGCTGAAAGCTGTCGAAGGCGCGCAGAGCCTTGGACAGCGTCTCCTGTACGAGGTCTTCAGCCTCAGCCTCTTCGCGGCAAAGCCAGCGGGCATGGTTGTACAGGCTTGCAAGCTGTGGCAGAGCGAGATCTTCAAATCCCGCACGCGCGCGCCTGCCGAAGTCCATGGCGATGATCTTAGACGAACTCGCATTCGCCGACCCACTCCCGCCTGCTCCGAAGATAGGCGGAGGCGAACCGCGACGAAGGAAGGTTGCGAAGGCCATCGACTGTTTAACCAGCGAACAGCTTTTTTATTCCCTCGGGTTTTTCGTGGAATAATCCGGGCTCCGCGCGGTTCTCTGCCATGGAGGGAAGACCAATGGCAGAGAACAAAACGCAGGATGAGAACAGGCAAGCCGGAGACGGAATCGACCGCCGGCAGTTTCTGGAGTGCATGGCTTGGGCCGGAACCGGACTGCTATGGACGATGGCTGGAGGCGTGCCAACGGCGAAGCTGCTGGCACAGGGAACAAAACAACGGGTGACAGGGCACGAAGGCTTCTCGTTCGTGCAGATCAGCGATTCGCATATCGGCTTCAACAAGGGAGCGAATCCGGATGTCACAGGAACATTGCAGACCGCGATTGAGCGGGCAAAGACACCGGGCGGAGCCGCACCGGAGTTTCTGCTGCACACCGGCGACATTACGCAGAACTCAACGCCGGCGGAGTTCGACACCGCGGCGCAGATCGTGAAGGGCTTTGGGAAAGAGGTCTTTTACGTTCCGGGAGAGCATGACTTCATCGACGACGGCGAACAGTACAAGCAGCGCTTTGGCAAAGGGACACACGGCACCGGCTGGTACAGCTTCGATCACAAAGGCGTGCGTTTCCTTGGGCTGAACAACTGCGTTCAGGTTGATGCGATGGGTAACCTCGGCGCCGAGCAGCTTGCGTGGATGAAGACGGAGCTGAGCGGATTGAGTGCGTCGACCCCGATCGTCGTCTTCGCGCATATCCCGCTGTGGATGGTGTACGAGCAGTGGGGCTGGGGCACGAAGGATGGAGAGCAGGCTCTCGCCCTGTTGAAGCGCTTCGGATCGGTGACGGTGCTGAACGGGCATATCCACCAGGTGGTGCAGAAGGTGGAAGGAAATGTGACCTTCCATACGGCACGCGCGACGGCCTTTCCGCAGCCAGCGCCGGGAGCGGCGCCGAATCCCGGACCGATGGTGGTGCCGGCAGGCAAGCTCCGGTCCGCTCTTGGCGTGACGCATGTCAAGGTTGCGCGCGGGCAGAGCCATCTGGCGGTTGTGGACCACACACTGGCGGAGCAGGCATGAACGCGATGAAGCTTGCCGTGGGCGTGCTGCTATGCAGCGCGGTCTCGATCGCGGCAGGAAGCTGGCATCCCTGGGGTGATCTGCATACGGTCCCTCCCTCAGACCGCAGCACATTGCTGCAAGGGGCGGGCCTCCCGGCACAGGCGCGTGCGGTGCTTCTCACCAAGTGCGCCGACTGTCATTCAGAGACGACGGCGTGGCCTGCCTATGCACGGTTAGCTCCGGGAAGCTGGCTGATTGAGCGTGACGTCGCGGAAGGGCGACGTCACCTCGATCTCTCCCAGTGGCCGCAGCTCTCTGCCGACCGGCAGGAGGTATTGAAGCAGCAGATTGTGCAGCAGGCGAAGCGAGGATCGATGCCGCCGATGCAGTATCGCTGGCTGCATCCCGGGGCGGCGCTGACGAAGGATGAGGTCGCAGCGTTGACGAGCCTGCTGCCAGCAGATGCAGGTGGCAGCGATGCAGGGGATGCGCTGCGCGGCAAAGCGCTGTTCGAGCGGCGATGCACTGGATGTCATGCGCTGGATAGCAACCGTGAAGGACCGCGGTTGCGGGGTGTCTTTGGACGGCAGGCAGGGAGTGCCACGGGCTTCACGTATTCGTCTGCGTTGCGCGACAGGCATGTTGCCTGGGACAGCGCGGGACTGGAGCGGTGGCTGCGCGATCCGGATGAACTGGTGCCGGGGAACAATATGGACTTCAGTGTTCCGAAGAGTCAGGAGAGGGTGGATATTGTGGCGTTTTTGGCCTCACTGAGGTGAGGCAGGTTGAAAGTTAAAAGTTGAAGACGTACTGCATGGGTGGGCCACTCGATTCGGTGGCTGCATAAAAGCAGGTCCTTCGCTAATCACC
>NZ_JBFRCY010000727.1:0-2273 GCF_052113305.1 Terriglobus sp. YAF25 | reverse complement strand
GCCTTACGAGCCCGTTCAAACACTAACAGCTCAAAGCCGACGAAAACAAAACCGGGATTCGGGTTCGGGGAAGCGATCTCCGCCTGAAACCGGTCCACGGATGCAAAGCTGCGCAAAGCTGCCATTACCTTGATTTTCAACGGCTACGGCGTGTTAACGGCAGTGGAAATCAGGGGACGAATCCAAAGAAGAACATACTTTGAGCCTTGACCGACGCGGCGTGCACAAAGGATTGTGCAATCCACAGGGCCCTCGGATAACTGGATACCCTTACTGGCGGTCCAAGTCGTCTCCGACTACGCACCATTCAACAATTCAACGATTCAACCATTCAACTTCTTTTAGAAGCTCTCCACCATGTCGCTGACCAACGCCTGGGCAAAGTTCCGTGCCAGCCGCTGGACGGCCGGACTGTCTTCCTGGATGAAGGCACCCAGGTCCTGTGTCGACTGATACTGCTCCCGGAAGCTGAAGCCGTTGTTCTTGTACAGAACCCGTCCGTCCGGCGCGGTCAGCTCCACCTTGGCCACAATCGTGATCAGGTAACTGGAGGTTTGTCCGCTGGTGGAGTCATACGTTAGCGGAGCAATGGTCTGAGAGGTGATGGTTCCGGTCAACAGAGCGTCACTGTTCTCCGGCTTCTCATCAGACGTGACTACATAGCGGGTGCGATTGTTGAGCGCGTGCACCACGGCCTGCGTAAAAGCTACTTCGGTGTGATAGCTCTGCGTATTGTTCTTGAAGATGGGGACCGCGAGTGTACGCACGCCCGCCGGAATATGCGTAGCCTGCCCCGCACGGTGATAGCCACAACCAGTTGCTGCCAGCAAAACAGAGAGAAAGACGAACCGCTTCATCGCATGTTCAGTGTACGCAGAATCAAAGGTACCCCACTCTTTTTACTTGCCACTTCGGAGCGCTGAAGGCGCGTTCTATATCAGCCTGGGGCAACGCCCCAGGTAGCGAGTCCACAAAGAGTTGGAGGGCTGAAGGCCCGTTCTATATTCATGCAGTCTTGCGTTCTTGAAACGTCTCGATACCGCCGCGCACTTAACTCGCAGCCCACAGCTCGCTTGGCAGAGCACACTATGACAAAATTCGATCTCACGCTAGCTATAGGGCAGGCCTACAGACGCTGCAGATGCGTGTCTTTGAAGTGCGTAGGGTACTTCAATCCATAGCCCAGCAGGCGGTCAAAGCCAATATGGCTGATCCAGATCAGCGCAATCGCCAAAGCTCGCGGATGGTGCGCCCAGGCAGCCACGATAGCAAGCAGAACAGGCAGCACCTCCGTGTGAAAGAAGTTGTACGCCGCCGCTCCAATGCGAGCGCCCGCTGCAAAACCGATCATCGAAAGATCCGGCACAAGGAAGAGCAGACCGAAGAGCAGCCAGCTTGCATGGATCTGTTGGTAGAAGAACAGGGCAGCCGCAAAGACGGCGGCACCTTCGAGATGCAACAGAACTCGGGGACGCGTCAGCATGCCTTCACGCTAAACGAAAAGGCCACCCGGAAGGGTGGCCTTTCGATTTCCTGTATCAGGAATTTATGCGGGGCTAGGACGGCTGTCGCCAAAGCCAGGAGCGCGGCCGCTCTCAGGCTTCAGGACCTTCTGCGTATCCGCAGTGTTCGAGTCCGCGTGGGCCAGAGCCGACTTCGACGGAGGCAGATCCTTGCCTTCGATGATGAGGCGGATCTCCTGTGCGTCGATCGTCTCACGCTCCAGCAGGGCTTGCGCCATGCGGTGCATGATGTCCTGGTTGTTCTCCAGGATCGAGTAAGCCGACTTGTAACCCGCATCGACGAAGTTACGAACCTCACCGTCGATCTGCCTGGCCGTATCGTCAGAGAAATCGCGGTGCTGTGCGATCTCGCGGCCGAGGAAGATCTGCTCTTCCTTCTTGCCGAAAGTCAACGGGCCAAGATTCGACATACCGTACTCGCAGACCATGCGGCGAGCCAGATCAGAGGAACGCTCGATGTCATTACCGGCGCCGGTGGTCATCTTCTTGAGGAAGATCTCCTCGGCGCAGCGGCCGCCCATCAGGATGGCAAGCTGCGTCTCCAGGTAGTCCTTGGTGACGGTGTGCCTGTCTTCCTCAGGAATCTGCATGGTCACACCCAGAGCCATACCGCGCGGGATGATGGTGACCTTGTGCAGCGGGTCAGCATTCTCGCGCATGGCGGCAACCAGGGCGTGGCCGGCTTCGTGATAGGCCGTGACCTTCTTCTCTTCGTCGGTCAGCAGCATCGACTTGCGCTCGGCGCCCATC
>NZ_JBFRCY010000726.1:0-2872 GCF_052113305.1 Terriglobus sp. YAF25 | reverse complement strand
ACCCAAAGGCATCACTACCTCGAAGGAGCATCTGCACAATGCCCGATCTCGAACACATCAAGCACGGCCCCTCGGAGACTGGGGTTCTCGACCTGATCCTCAAGCGCTGGAGCCCCCGCGCTTTCTCTGATAAGCCCGTGGCCGCGGAAGACCTGAAGAAGATCTTTACCGCCGCCGGATGGGCGGCCAGCTCCTACGGCGAAGAACCCTGGCGCTTCATTGTCGGCATCAAGGGCGACAGCACCTACGACAAGATCTATTCCACGCTGGTCGAGTTCAACCAGGGATGGGCAAAGTCTGCTCCTGTGCTCTACCTCACCGCCGCCAAGAAGACCTTCACCGCCAATGGCCATCCGGACTACCACAACCTGCACGACACCGGCGCCGCCTCAGCCACGGCAGCACTGCAGGCCATCGCTCTCGGCATCCACACCCACGGTATGGGCGGCTTCGACCACAAGAAAGCCCGCGAGGTCTTCCAAATCCCCGAGGACTTCGACGTAGGCGCCGTATGGGCCCTCGGTTACCTCGGCGACGCGAATACCCTGCAGGGCGGCATGAAGGATCAGGAGCTTTCTCCCCGCAAGCGCAAGCCCTTCCCTTAGGGACATGGGTATTCGCGCGACGCGCGAACCTAGGGTGACACCTCGAATTTCGTACCCCTAGTCAAAAGTAAGGATTCGGCCATGCAAAACCGAAGAAAGATATCTCCTTCGCCATTTGCAGCGATATCCCATTCTTTTGCTGAAGAAACAAGGGATGACCCGGGTCATCAATAAAAAATACAGGGCGTTGACCGACTTCTTGTAAGCGAACCGTGATCTGAAGGTTGAAAGGATCGGGTTCCATACTCATCTTATTAGCGAGCCTTCCCTTGAACGGCCCATGCCGATGCTCCCGGCCTTCTTCCTCCCAACAGTCCGAAATCTCATCGAAGTCCCCTTCCCGGAGAAGCGCCCAAACTCCCCAGAGGAAAGGAGCCTCCTCTCCAAGAATCGGGATCTCAATCAATCCACGAAGGAAGAACTCTTTGCCGTCAACAATGCACTGGTCAGAACCGGCAACCACACGGCTCTCGAACTCTTCATGCGAGCAAGATGCAACCGGATCGGGAAAATCAGCTGCAAAACTGAACGGAATGTCGCTGTGAGCCTCCCCACGCGTCGAACAGACCCATGATTCGCCGATCAACACCCCCTACTGCAGAATCGCCACTCCCTCAAACTCCCCGGCAATCCTCGCCTTCC
This sequence comes from Terriglobus sp. YAF25, assembly GCF_052113305.1. Lineage (NCBI taxonomy): Bacteria > Pseudomonadati > Acidobacteriota > Terriglobia > Terriglobales > Acidobacteriaceae > Terriglobus > Terriglobus sp. YAF25. The sequence continues at coordinate 1,625 of NZ_JBFRCY010000726.1, read as the reverse complement.
ACTCTGCCGGCCCGGTCTCGTGCACACTGACACCATTGGAATCCACCGCCACCGTCACCGGCATATCCCTCACCGTGAACTCGTAGATGGCCTCCATGCCCAGGTCTTCAAAGGCCAGCACACGCGATGCCTTGATAGCCTTCGAGACCAGATACGCGGCTCCGCCAACGGCCATCAGGTAGACAGCCTTGTTATCGCGAATCGCCTCGATCGCCGCAGGTCCACGCTCGCTCTTACCCACCATGCCCAGCAGACCTGTCTGCTCCAGCATCTGGCGCGTGAACTTATCCATCCGCGTCGCTGTCGTCGGACCTGCCGGCCCGACAACCTCTTCGCGCACGGGATCGACCGGGCCAACGTAGTAGATAAAGCGTCCGGTGAAGTCGACCGGCAGCTTCTCACCCTTATTGAGCATCTCGATCATCCGCTTATGTGCGGCATCGCGGCCGGTCAGCAGCTTACCGTTCAGCAGCAGCACTTCGCCCGGCTTCCACGTTGCGACCTCTTCGCGGGTCACGGTATCGAGATCGACACGGCGCGCATTCGCCGGTGAGTACGTCAGCTCCGGCCAGTCTTCCAGCGATGGAGCCTCGATGTGCGCCGGTCCTGAGCCATCCAGATGAAAGTGCGCATGGCGCGTTGCTGCGCAGTTGGGAATCATCGCCACCGGTAGATTGGCCGCGTGCGTCGGATAGTCGAGGATCTTGATATCGAGCACCGTCGTCAGGCCACCCAGACCCTGCGCACCGATACCCAGCGCATTGATCTTGCGGTAAAGCTCGATACGCATCTCTTCCAGCTTGTCCTGCGGCCCGCGCGCGATCAGCTCCTGCATGTCGATCGGTTCCATCAGCGCCTGCTTGGCCAGCAGCATCGCCTTCTCCGCCGTTCCGCCAATACCGATACCTAGCATGCCCGGTGGGCACCATCCAGCGCCCATCGACGGCACGGTCTTCACGACCCAGTCCACAATCGAATCTGACGGATTCAGCATGGCGAACTTCGACTTCGCCTCACTGCCGCCGCCCTTGGCTGCAACGATGACGTCGATACTATCGCCCTGCACCAGCTCGATATTCACCACCGCCGGCGTGTTGTCCTTCGTATTCTTGCGGCCAAAGGCCGGATCGGCGAGAACGCTGGCGCGCAGGCGATTGTCTGGATGGTTATAAGCCCGGCGCACACCCTCGTCGCACATGGATTGCACATCCATGGTCGCGCCCTCCCACTGCACGCCCATACCGATCTTCAGGAAAACGGTCACAATGCCGGTGTCCTGGCAGATGGGACGGTGCCCCTCGGCGCACATCCGGCTGTTGATCAGGATCTGAGCCATTGCGTCTTTGGCCGCAACCGACTCCTCCAACTCATACGCCCGAGCCAGGTTCTTGATGTAGTCCACCGGGTGGTAGTAGCTGATGTACTGGAGCGCGTCCGCAACGCTCTGGATAAGGTCTTCCTGTTTGATCGTGGCCATCGGATAGGTTCCTGCATCCATTTTACGGCTCGGATAAGATCGTTGTACTCACAGCGCAGCCGCGAAACCGTTACCTGCTGCGCCGGATCTCCCAGGGACTGACTATGCGCAAACTCCTGCTTGCCGCTGCCCTCTCGCTCTCCACCAC
>NZ_JBFRCY010000725.1:0-2284 GCF_052113305.1 Terriglobus sp. YAF25 | reverse complement strand
GATTGAAGAAGGTCCGCATAGTTGCTCTGGTTGAGTTCGTTTGTCACGATTTCCTGGAACGATCCCGCCGCGATACCATTTCCGCTAGCGGTTGTCGTTTGGTCTGTTTCATCAGACCACTCTGTCTGCATCGCACCCTCGTCGAACGTCCCCTCGCCATCGTTCTCGTATTCGTCCGCAATTGAAGTCCAGGCGGCATAATCAGACGGGCTGTCATCGATGCCGGAATCCGTAGAATCGAAGTAGCTGTCATCGTCGATCCGGTATTCCTCTCCCTGATCCACCACATAAGTGCTGTCATAGCAGGTTGCTTGAGCGAACACTTCCATCGCCGGGGATGTTGGAAGAAGACTCCACACCGGCGACAGCGAGGATTGGGTTGAAGGCGAGGCCGTCTCTTGATGAGTATTACGGCGATTTGTTTCCAGTCTGTAGGTTGGCCGAGTCGTATGCCAAGTTGCATCGACGTAGGCAGCGGACATACGGCGGCTCCGGTGCCCAAATTTGTTATAGGTAAAGAACGCCGCGCGAAACTCATTTGAACCCGGGGACACCTGTGATGCAACCGCTGCCAGACGCCCTGCACCATCTCGAATGATCGCGTGACTAGTTGTACCCTTTGCATTTTTAGACGTAACGAGCACAGATCTACCGTCCGCTCCAYAGGTCCGCGTTGTCGTTATACCTTTCGAGAGGTTGGCCTGTGCGGACACTCGACCGACAGAATCGTACTGATACCGGACCTTTTCTCCATTCGCCTTGTCGATCGTTCGGATGCGCCCGTTCTGCAAAGAGTACGATTGGCGTTGCGTCTTACCGTCGATCGTGACCGACGTTGCGTAAGCCTGCGTGTGGAGATTCAACGCCTCAGCAAAACTATCACTGAAGTCCCACGATACGGCGTGCCCGCCGGTTGATTGGAAGCTGGCCCGTGTCCCCGTACTGTTGTATGTAATGGATGCGATACTGTGAGTGGGCAGAGTTGACTTGCAACCGGCACATTCGTGCGTGATATGGGTTGGCTTCGCGAGAAGTCCGTATGGGTTATACGGTGAGCGATCGAGATGATGCAGCACCCCACTCTGCTGTACCGGCTGTTCCTCATCATAAGAAAACGTCGTCGAACGAACTGAGTGGTCGGGCTGCGAGGTGCGGACTTCCCTGACAGCCGTCAAGATGTTCAACTCTTTGAACTGTGCGCGATCATCATATACGGTTCGTGATGTGGTGACCTGTCCTCCATCTGCATTGTCCATTGTCAATTCTGTCTGCCGGCCAAACGAATCGAAGTGGACGAGGACATGGAGCATACGCTCTCCATTTGCCATGCCATTACTTTCCAGAGAGGAGCGCAAAATTTGCGATACGCCGGCCACTACTACTTTTTGCCAAGTTGTCTTCTCCGTGGTCACGGAACTGCGCCTGTAAGCCTTCGGAGAGCGGTCCGTCTGTGAGAGAACTTTGCCTTCGTAGTCTCCGGTCAGCGCAAAGCGGGCAAACGTGCTCCGACCGTCCTGCCAGACAATGGAAGCCATTCCGTCGCTCGATGGAGGTGAAATGGTTGCAGAGTTAGTGATCGTTCCCGCGGGATTTACGGAACCGCTTTCGAGCCGAGAGGTCCGGGGGACCGCCCCATAGTTTCCCGTATTCCAGGATGCATAGCTGTACGCCGTGTAGCGGAGCAAGGAGCCRTCGGGAGCGAGACGTGAGATCTTGCTGATCAAACCGGAGTCGTCATAGTCGAACTTGAAGCTGCCACCGTCCTGAAGCGAGATGCTGGATAATGCGTCGAAAGTGACCGGGGCCAGCGCTCCTTGAGACGTCCCGTCGGTGCTTACCGGAAGGCTGTGTTCCTTTTGGTAAGTCAATGTGGCAACCGGAGAGGACGCTCCGGCGATGATCCGATCCACTTCGATGAGATGTTGCGAATGATCGTAGCGGAACCGAATGATGCGGCCCAACGTATCCTCGATGGATGTGAGCCTCCCATCGGAAGCATACTGCGCAGTGACAACGTTTCCTGATAAATCGACTACTCGCGTGCAGACATAACGATAGCCATAGCGGGAGAATTCCAGGACGGTTCCGGTGCGATCCCGCATCACGGCCTTGTTTCCCGTCAAATGAAGTTTGCGACCGGATGAGTCGACGGCCAGATATTCCGTTGGATCTTCACTGCTTCGCAACTCAGTCGCGCGGCCCTCGGAATCGACAAATACGAGCGACGAGCCTCCTTCAACAACAGCGAGCTGCGGTAGCCCCAAGCTGAAACCAGGAGCAGGGC
>NZ_JBFRCY010000724.1:0-2285 GCF_052113305.1 Terriglobus sp. YAF25 | reverse complement strand
GTCTTGCGCAGCACCACGACCGCGATGCAGACGATCACGAAGGCCAGCAGCGTGCCGATGTTCACCATCTTGCCGATATCGTCGATCGGCGTAATGGAACCGACGATGGCGGCCAGAAAGCCCGCCAGGATGGTCCCCTTCCACGGAGTACGGAACTTCGGATGAATCGCGCCAAAGAACTTCTGCGGCAGCAGGCCATCCTTGGCCATGGCATACAGCACACGCGACTGGCCGAGCAACATCACCAGCATGACTGAGGTGAGACCGGCCAGGGCGCCTATGGTGATGATATCCGCCGCCCATCCCAGGTTATGGGAGAGGAAGGCGCGGGCCACTGGGGCCTCGATGTTGATGTCCTTCCAATAGACCATGCCGGTGAGAACACCGGCGACACCGATATAGAGCACGGTGCAGATCAGCAGCGAGAGGATGATACCGATCGGCAGATCGCGCTGCGGATTCTTAGCCTCCTGCGCGGTCGTGGAGACGGCGTCAAAACCGATATAGCTGAAGAAGACCAGCCCCGCCGCCAGACCAATACCGCCACTGCCAAAGGGTGCGAAGGTTGACCAGTCATGACCCCAGTTCGCCTTGTCCACATACTTGATACCAAGTGTGATGACGAAGAGAACCACGGCTACCTTCATCACAACGATGCCGGAGTTGAACTTGGCCGACTCCGAGATACCGATGACCAGAATCGTCGTGATGATCAGAGCGATGATGAAGGCCGGAAGGTTGAACCCAATCTCCATGCCAAAGAGATGTGGAGCCCCGAGAAGCGCGTGCGCCTGAGACGTCAGATCGGAGGGAGCAGCAGCCTTGAGTGCATCCAGAGCGCTCGAAAACGCCTGCGTTCCAGGAATCAGTTCGGGATGTTGTACAGCCAGCATCTTGCGGGCGATGACATCGGTCGCCGTACGCAGCCCGGTCCAGTGGTCGTAGGAGAGCCACAGCGGGAACTTCAGTCCGAAGATCGATAGGAACTCGATGAAGTGATTCGACCAGCCGGAGGAGACGGTGCTGGCGCCCATGGCGTACTCAAGCGTCAGATCCCAGCCGATGATCCAGGCAAAGATCTCGCCCAGCGTGGCATAGGCATAGGTATAGGCAGAGCCGGCCAGCGGAATCATAGCTGCGAACTCGGCATAGCAGAGACCGGCAAAGACGCAGCCGAGGCCAGAAAGTACATAGGCCAGCGTAAGAGCTGGCCCTGCGGAGTGTGCGCCTATACCGGCTAGAACAAAAATGCCGGCTCCAATGACCGCGCCAATACCGAGCGTAGTGAGTTCAAACGGTCCGAGCGCCCGGACGAGTGTGTCGGAGCCTTCCTCTTGTGCTTCTTTGAGGAGAGCATCCATTGATTTCGTGGCGAGTAGTTTGGCCATGTAGCGGCGACGGCTCCTTAGTGCCTCAGTATTGCTGGGATGTGAAGAGAATACCCGAAGGCGGGCAGTTTCGGGGGGAAACTCTCCGCCACTCGCCTTCGCGGTCAAATCCAATTACATGCCCTGCTGGAGCATCTCCCTGTAGGTGTGATGTGGGCTTCGGCATCTATGGGCGTTTTCCGCAATGAAAACGCCGCTACACGCCTATTCCGGGACACCCAGCAACAGGGAGAATGCTCTAAACGTACAACGACCCGAGCTTTCTGCCAATCTCCTGAAAGACCAGATTGCTCTGTTCCGTCTCCAGTTTGCTGCCGGTGTAATACACGGTGATCAGAACCGGTTTCCGGTTTGGCGGATACAGGACCGAGATGTCGTTCGTCGTGTTGTAGTCGCCCGATCCTGTTTTGTCGCCTTCCTTCCAGTCACCGGGCAGGCCCGCCTTAATCTTCTTCAGACCTGTCTGTGTCGCCAACATCCAATCGTTCAACTGTTTACGCGATGCGGAGCTGAGCACATTGCCGAGAGTCAGCTTCTGGAGTGTCGCCAACATCGCCGATGGCGAAGTTGTGTCGCGCGGGTCGCCGGGGATTCCGGAGTTCAGGCTCGGCTCATTCCGGTCAAGGCGCGTAGTCGTGTCGCCGATGCTCCGCAACCACTTCGTAAACCCGGCAGGCCCACCGACCGTAACCAGCAACAGGTTCGCCGCCGTATTGTCCGAAAGCGTAATCGCTGCCTCACATAGCGCGCCTACCGTCATTCCGGTCGCAACGTGCTCCTTCGTGACCGGAGCATACGAAAGCACCTCCGCCTGGGTATACGTCACCAGGCGATCGAGCTTCTCTTCCCCTCGATCCACCCGGCTAAGCACCTGGGCTGTCAGCGCGAGTTTGAAGG
>NZ_JBFRCY010000723.1:0-2287 GCF_052113305.1 Terriglobus sp. YAF25 | reverse complement strand
CGGTAGCTGCAATCCGCATCCAGGGTGCAGATGATGTCCGCGCTTGCTGCGATCTCAAATCCGGTGCGGAATGCGGCGCCGACACCGAGATTGTTGGGGTGTGAAACCACTTTGTAAGAGGTCCCGTACGGTGCCGTCCGTGGCAGAAGCGCCACGGTACGGTCCGTACTTCCGTCGTCGATAAACAGGTAAAAGGTGATGTAGCGATCCTGCAGACTCCGCTGTAACTCCGCGAGCCGGATCCTGAGCACCTGCAGTGATTCCTGCTCATTGCAAACAGGTATGACTACAGCAACTCGAGGACGGCTAGGGCTATGTCGCGTGTCATGCATTCAATCTCTCCTTGTCTATCCCCGAGGCACCTTGTTTAGCAACGAACGATCTTGGAAGACACGATTCCGCGGGTGGCGTTGCGCGTGTCCACAACAAGTTGTGAATCGCGCACGATCGCCTCGTAGTCATAGTCAGAGTGATCAGTGGCAATAACGACGCAGTCGTAGTCAGCCAGACGATCCAGGGGAGTACATGTCATGCCCAGGTCGTAATGCCGTCCCCGGCCAACAGTTGGGAAGTATGGATCGTTATAGTCGACGCTTGCCTTCTCTTCCTGCAGCATCTCGATAATCTCGAGCGACGGAGACTCACGCAGGTCGTCGATATCTTTCTTGTAAGCGACACCGAGAACCAGGACCTTTGCCCCGTTCATCGATTTGCGGTGCGTGTTAAGAGCCTCTGAGACCGAGTGCACCACGTGACGAGGCATTCCCTCGTTGATCTCGCCGGCCAGCTCGATAAAGCGGGTGTGGAAGTTCCACTCCCGGGCCTTCCAGCTCAGATAGAAGGGATCGATTGGGATACAGTGACCACCCAGACCAGGACCGGGATAGAACGGCTGGAAACCGAACGGTTTGGTCGCGGCGGCATCGATGACCTCCCAGATGTCGATTCCCATCCGGAGTGAGAGCAGCTTGAGTTCGTTTACCATCGCGATGTTTACGCACCGGTAAATGTTTTCAAGCAGCTTGGTCATCTCTGCCGCCTGCGTCGATGAGACCGCAACTGTGCGGCCAAAAATATTCCCATAGAGCGCGCCTGCCAGCTTTCCGGCAACTGCGCCATGCCCGCCGATAACCTTCGGGATATCGCGGCGAGCCACAGTGTTATTGCCCGGATCCTCACGTTCAGGCGAGAACGCAACATAGAAGACATTCGCGTCTACATCCATACCCCGCTCATAGGCCTGAAGGCCTTCGGGGCAGCCACGGTCCAGGATGGGGATCAGCACCTCTTCGGTTGTGCCCGGATAAGTCGTACTCTCCAGAACGACCAATTGGCCCCGGACCAGCCATGGGGCGATGGATTCTGCTGTCTTTTGAATGAACGAGAGGTCAGGATCCCGATGATCCGTCAGCGGCGTGGGGACGCACATGATGATGGCATCCTGTTCGCTGATTTTGCTGAAATCGGTCGTCGCACGGAACCCGCGTGAACGGGCCATTTCAATTTCCGTCGCCGGAATGCGGAAGATATAGCTCTTCCCATCTTCCAACTGTTCCACTTTGCGGGCGTCAATATCGAAGCCCTGCACTGTAAAGCCCGCTTCCGATAGAAGAAGGGACAGGGGGAGACCAACATATCCAAGGCCGATAACACCGACCTTTGCGGTCTTCGCTTGGAGCTTTTCGAGCTGACGCTCCGCTTGACGAGTTTGCGTGGAGACGGTTACTAAGTTCATGCCGCGAAGATTGCACGGGATATGCCAAATCCTCTGGCCCAACTTAGCGATATTGCTGGAGCGCCACTCTGTAACTGCTTATTTGCGCTATCGTGCCCCTCTTTTGGGGTCCCGGATACCCGGCCAAAGAGGGGAAAAGTATGCAAAGAGTTGCGCGTAACCTGCCATTTTCGGGTGCAAATGGCAGGCTTCTGCTCCCTCTAAGGTGCGATCCGAATTGGCATAGAGATTGCTCCTGTGTCTGCATGCAGTTCATACAAGGAGACATGCACGATATGGGAGCTCGATTGAAGGTAGGAGTTGTGGGTCTGGGCGCCTGGGGCTGTAACGTTGCCCGGTGCCTCTATGAAATGCCCGAGTGCGACCTGGTGATCTGCAGCGATCTGAACGAGGGCCGCTGCTCGATGGCGCAACGCAACTGGAATGTGCAAACCGTTGCATCACTTGATGAAATGCTCGCGCAACACCCCGAGATCGAGGCTGTGGTCATCAGTTCTCCAGCTACGACCCATTACAGCCTCGCGAAGAAGGCGCTTCTTGCCGACAAAGATG
>NZ_JBFRCY010000722.1:0-2290 GCF_052113305.1 Terriglobus sp. YAF25 | reverse complement strand
CATGAGTACAGCTCTCAAAATCGCTAAGCAGTCGGAAAAATGGTCGATAGAGGACATTCTGGTCAACTTCGATTTTCATTGGTGGGGTTTCGACCTCCATCTCAACGAAGCCGGCGTTCAATTGCTCGGTGACGTCACCCAATGGGCAGACAAGATAACTGAGGCCTATAAAAGCGCGGCAGATGACAACGACGATGGCGACGAAGGTGACAATGATGACAAAGGCGCCAAAATTGCCGCTGCAATCGCGACTGTTATCTCGCTCTATGTTGAATTTATCCAATCGAAAGATAAGGGAGAGGGAGTAAAACTCACTTCTCCTTGGACGATGCCTACTCTGCTGTGGCCCTCGGCGGACGACTTTGATGACACGCAATTACGCTGGACAACGACTGACGGGCAACATGGCTGGGTTGCGGAAAAGAGTATGGCTGAGGCTTTTTCTGAAACCGGTCCCGCGTTAGCGGTTTTCCGAGACAAGCTCTTTTGCGTTTATAAAGGTGGCGGAGATAACAATCATATCTACTGGATGTGCTTCGGTGGACCCGATGCAACCGATGGAACTTGGACATCCCCTCAATGGATCCCCGATGTCGCGACTTCCGATACCCCAGCGCTGGCGGTTTCTCCGGACAACACGAGGCTCTGTTGTGTTTATAAAGGGAACGGAAATGACCATCTCTACCAAATGTGGTTCGACGGAAATAATTGGACTACTAGTGGCTCCCCGATCCCTCAGGCAGATTCCCAGAGTGGCTCAGCGCTGGCGTTGTTTCAAGATAAGCTCTTTTGTGTTTATAGAGGAGGAGGAAGCAATAACAACATCTACTACATCGAGTCCTGCGACGGAGCTAATTGGAGTGGCGCCAACCGTATTCCAAATGTAGCGACCGGAGCTGGCCCTGCGCTAGCAGTGCTTAACTATGGCCCCAGCAATTCTGACTACGTGCCATACCTCTGCTGCGTTTATCGAGGCAGTGGCGGAAATGACAATCTGTACTGGATGTGGTCCGACGGAAATAGTTGGACTAGTGGTAGCTCCCCGATTCCCATGGCAAACTCCCATAGTGGTCCGGCGCTAGCGGGTTTTCAAAACAAGCTCTATTGTCTTTATCGAGGTGCGGACGACAATGAACATATCTATCACATGGAGTCTTCCAACGGAACTGATTGGAATGCCAGTGGCTCCAACTGGATCCCCGATGTTAACTCCTATTACCAGCCTGCTTTGATCGTGTACCGGCAACCTGTGGGGACCAAAGACCTGCTGCTCTGCGTCCATAGAGGGGTGAATTACTAAAGGTTCCGGGAAGCAAACGGAAAAGTATGAAAGGCTGGCGAAAGGCCAGCCTTTCTCATTGCCCTGTGACAATCGTATTTCGGCGAGCCTAGGTTGTAGCTTTTGATCGTTCATTCTGAAAGTGACAGACGGCGGCCTGAAACTCAACGTTTAGCCGGTCGATATGACCGACGGCACAGAAGCCTGAGTAGTCCGTCGCGGGCATGCTTGGGGAAACTTGGGGACAGACGGGACGTTTTTCAGTGGACATTTGCCATCTGGGATATCAGCTACTATGCAGGACTCTGGGCGACGATTCGATGGCCCACATCCCTCAAGGATCTCGACATCTTGTTTCTCATCCCAGTGCCCTGGCTGGCAGAGGTCTGATATCCGCTGCTGGTGAGTTCCCTTACTTTCATCATCATCGTAGGGTTGAGCAGAAAAGAAAGCAGACTTGTCTGAGTGACACGATGGAAATCGGAATTATTCCCAACAGCACACTCCAAATTTATCCAGCGCTCACGTCATCCACGTCATCTGGGACAGACGGGACGTAAGCAGATAAGGTTCGCACAGGCACAACTGATGTTTGAAGCGTAGATTGATCGCGTTCGGAATGGAAACGTCCCGTCTGTCCCCAGGTTTCCCCCCGTCTGTCCCCAGGTTTCCCCCCAGGTTTCCGTCCCCAGGTTTCCCAGGTTTCCTTTATAAGTGCGAACTAGATACGGGGGACGTCGGGTTGATGATCATTAACGTTGTCGGTGGGGATGACTGGCCCAATGGCGATCTCAATCCCACACTGTCGTTGACGTTGACCGACGCTCTTTGACGTTCGTTGGCGAACTCCCGAGTCTTCTGGCACTGAATCAAAAGAAGCAGGCACCAAGATGGAGTAACCCAACATTGCCCTTGGTGACAGCAATGTTGGGTTTATCCCGGCGAGCGGGAATAATTCACGCAGCCCGGTGGCAAAGTGACAGCGGAGCTGATCGAAAGCGACGACACGAC
>NZ_JBFRCY010000721.1:0-2293 GCF_052113305.1 Terriglobus sp. YAF25 | reverse complement strand
CCGGGCACGCTCTTCCAACACTCCGCTCGCTCTCCAAGGCATGCCAGACTTCTACACGCCTCCGCTCGACCTCGCGAAAGTGTTACCTATGTCCCCGGTCTAATCTGTTACCCATCTGCCCGGTCTGTACCCATCTATACGGCACGGCTAAAGCCGTGCCCTTAAGCAAAACATTGAGCTTCGCGCGAAGGAGGGACATGCTTTTGTCGCCGACGGATCGCCACCTGGCTGCATTATTCTGTTGTGCCGTCGCGCAACGATCACGGGGCAAACAGCTGCCAGTGCCCCTCGGATACGACGTCCCCGCGCTGCTTCTTCGGGCCCATGCCCCTCTGGAATGGGCGATCATGGGGTATAAGCATCTTGATCATCCTCTGAATCAATTCGGTGTCTGAGCTGATTCCAGAACTTGACGGTGAAATAGTGAATCGACGGACCTTCTGCTTCCTGGCCTCTGCGCTGTTGTTTGCTATGCTTCCGGCATTTGGGCAGAACATCGATCCGAAGGCAGAGGCGAAGTATCCCATCGTGTTTGTTCATGGGAACGGAGACGATGCGGCCAAATGGATAGGCATCATCTGGCTGTTTGAATCGAATGGTTATCCCAAAGACCGGCTCTTTGCCATTCGCTTCTCAAACCCGGCAGCCCGTGCCGACGACACAAAGCCCGAAGCCAATCACTCTTCCACCGTCGATGCGGCTGCAGAGCTGAGCAGCATGGTCACTCGGGTGTTGCTTGAGACCCATAGCAGCAAAGTCATTCTGGTTGGCAGCAGCCGCGGAGGTCTCACGATCCGCAACTACATTCAGAACGGCGGTGGACGGAACAATGTTGCGGTGGCCATTCTTGCCGGTACGCCCAATCATGGTGTCCTTATCTCCACCGCGAACCCTAATGGAGAATTCAACGGTGGCGGCCAATACCTGCAGAACCTGAACCACGTGGGTGAAGGCCGCAGCGAGGTGGTAGAAGGTATTCGCTTTCTAACCCTGCGGAGTGACAAGCTGGACAAGTACGCACAGCCCACGGGGATTGGCCTCGGAGCGCCACAGAGCCAGACTGGAATCAGCTTCGACGGGCCTGAGTTGCGTGGAGCTACGAATACGGTACTTCCCAACCTCGATCACCGTGAGTTGGCGTTCGCGCCGACTGCATTCCGCGAGATGTTTCACTTCATCACTGGCTCTGACCCCAAAACGCTGACGGTTCAGCCCGAGTCTACGGTGGAACTCTCTGGAGTGGTTACGGGATTTGCCGGAACTGCACCTACGAATCTTCCCCTGCAGGGCGTTCACTTGAGGATCTTTGCCGTCGGTGCGAGCGGAACCGGCGATGGGGCTCCCGTGTACAGCACCACAACCGCGGCAGATGGCAAGTGGGGGCCGTTCCAGGCTTCGGCCATACAGCAGTATTGCTTTGATCTGGAATTTGAAGGCCGTCATATCCGCTACTACAAGGCGCCGCTTCCTCGCTCAACAACATTGTTGAATCTGAGGTTTGCACCCGCCCCGCACGATACGGTCACACGCGCACCCGGAACGGCTCTTCTTCTGATTGCACGTCCGGAAGGATACTTCTCACAGGGCCGCGACCCTGTCACAGTGAACGGGAAACCTGTGACGGAGGAGCCGCACGGCCTTCCTATCCAGGATTCTTTCCTGGTTTCTATCCCTGACACGAATGCCGTCTCCATTGCGCTACGCAATGAGTCAATCGTGGCTCGGGCCTCGAAGGACATCGCGACAGAATTGCCCATCGTCGATTTCCTCTGGTGAAAACGCCGCTGCACTCCTCTTTCGGGCTACCCAGCAACAGGGAAAATGCTCTAGCAGGTACCTCGCTAGATGCCGAATAACTTCCGTCTCGCCGGTACTAACAAGGGAGAAAATTCTCAGTCTGCACGACATTTTATCCATGAAACCAGAGAAAAACCGGAGATGAGCCGCATCTGCGCCTGAGCCTGCCTTTGGAATAAAACGTGCATCATAATCCAGTGATTTCATTGCAGGACTTAAACCCATGCATCTGTGGACAGATTACGAAGGCAATACACTTGCCGGATATCCGATTGGCCGGCTGAACCGCTCAGAGGGACGCAACGCCTTTTTCACCACTGCAACCCCCGATGGCCAACGAGCCTTGCTGCGCCTTACGGAGGCGCACTTCGATGAGTCGGAACTCATTGGCCGCTGGCGCAGGATCGCGGCTGTCTCACACTCGAATCTGCAGGCGATCAAGCGTGCCGGCCAGACCACGTTCGACGGTCTGTCGCTGGCATGCTGTCTACTGGAG
>NZ_JBFRCY010000720.1:0-2301 GCF_052113305.1 Terriglobus sp. YAF25 | reverse complement strand
GATCCTCTACATCGACTCAACCAGCCGTTGCGCAACGCGCAACCATTTCGCACCGCAGGTGCGAATGCGTTGCTTAAGGGCACGGCTTCAGCCGTGCCATATAAAAGCCGCAAAACACGCGGCTTCAGCCGCTGAGGTACCGCACTCACACACAAGCATTCACATTCCCCGGCCTGCTCCACACCTCAGTCCTTCCAAACAACTTGATTCCCACATACCCCCGCAGCTCCAGCCGATCTCCATTCCGCATCATCGACCCGTGATACGTCCTGCCCGACTTCGGATCATAGAGATAGCCACCATCCGCATGGTTCTGGTCAGAGAGATGAAACCCATGTCCGATCACCAGGCCACACAGAGGCTGTTTGCGCTTTGCCGCATCCGGATTGTGGCTGTCGAAGGGCGTCGGCGCCTGGCGGCTGACCGCAATCAACCGCGCACATAGCTCCTGTCCGCACGGTGCAATGCGGATAACGGACCCAGTGGGATCCGTCCAGTCACCCAGAACACCGGGCTGCTCGGCCTGCAGCGTGGCCGCAATCACCAGGAAAAGACCTGCAATCAGTTTCAACATAGACCACCTCAAACCGAGCGAAAGGCCAGAACAGCATTGAGCCCGCCAAAGGCGAAGGAGTTGGAGAGTGCGAGCACCGGTTCACTGGTTCGTTCTATTCCCCGCGTTTCTCCGGTAATCACATCGAGCGCGAGCGCAGGATCGATCTCGCTCTCATGTGCTGTCTGCGGCAGCTCACCATGCTGTAACGCAAGCACGGTCGCAACTGCCTCCAGCGCTCCGGAGGCGCCCATCGCATGGCCATGCATCGACTTGGTAGAACTCACCGGAATTTTGCCGGCATCCTCCGCAAAGACCATGTGGATCGCCTCTGCCTCTATTCCATCGTTGGCAATGGTCCCCGTACCGTGCGCATTGATGTAGCGCACAGGCGCGCGCAGATCGCCGCAATCCAGCAGCGCACTGCGCATCGCGGTGGCCGGTCCGCTGGGTGCAGGCTGTGTGATGTGCCGCGCATCCGAAGACATACCGAAGCCGACGATCTCTCCCAGCACCTGCGCTCCTCTCCGCACCGCGCTCTCCATCTCCTCCAGAACCATCACAGCCGAGCCTTCGCCCAGGGTCATGCCGTCGCGGTCTTTGGCGAAGGGACGGCAGAAGGTCGGCGAGACCACACGCAGGCTGTTCCATGCCCGCAGAAAGCCGAAGGTCAGCGGAGCATCATGACCGCCGGTGATCGCAGCATCCACCATGCCGGAGCGCACCATGTGAAAGGCCTGGCCAATGGCGTGCGTCGCCGAAGCGCAAGCAGTGGAGACGGTATAGGAGGGGCCAGTGATGCCATACTCCATCGAGACCAGGCTGGTTCCCGCATTGGCCATCGCACGCGGCACGGTGAGTGGATGAACGCGCGCGCCCTGTGTATATAGCTTCTCCAGCGCCGGCTCTTCCGCCGTCCTGCCGCCGGCAGAGCACCCGAAGACAACGGCAATCCGGCTGCCGTCGAGCGTAGCCGGCAGGCCAGACTGCTCGATTGCTTCGTGTGCCGCTACGAGGGCAAACTGCGACGACCGCTCGGAGAGCAGCATCTGGTCCGGCGAGAGCAGCTTCTCGGGCTGGAAGTCATCCACCCGCGCCGTGCAGCAGAAGGTCAACCCCACCTGCTCTTCGTCGGAGAGAGAACGAAAGCCGTCACTGCCCTCGCGCAGCGCGCGGAAGAACTTATCCGTGCCGATGCCGATGGAGGTGACACAGCCCATGCCCGTAATGGCAACACGTCTCATGCGGTGCTCGTTTGGGAATCAGGAGTGAGAGGCTTTGCCTCGACTGCCTGGTGAATGGCCGCCGCCATCGCGCCAATGTTATCGATCGTTGCCAGCGCGCTCTCCGGAATGGCGATGTCGTAGGCCTCTTCCACATCGAAGGCCAGCGTCACCTTATCCAGCGAGTCCAGCCCGATCTCTTCAAACGTCGAAGCAGGTGAAAGCGTCTCCGGCGAAACCTTCTTGGCCGCGGCGATCAGTTGGATGCAGTGTTGCTGGATTTTTTCCAGTTGCCGAATCGTTTCTATCTCCATCAGATATCTCCTGCACAGCGGTGAAATGAGGGGTACGACGAAGTACGTTGACTGTCACGGAGCATTTTTCCTGTAGGTGTAKTGCRGGGCTTGTGCATCTATGGGCGTTTTCCGCAATGAAAACGCCGCTGCACGCTCCTCCCGGGATACCCAKCAACAGGAAAAATGCTCTAATCTTCACAAAGTGTGATGGAACCCGGGTCCATGAGGC
>NZ_JBFRCY010000719.1:0-2302 GCF_052113305.1 Terriglobus sp. YAF25 | reverse complement strand
CCTCTCACCTATGGCTCAATGGTTGGCATCGTTTGATTGGGCTTCGCGGTTTTGTTGAGAAGGAGCACGCCCATGACTAAGACAGGCAGAGCCGTTCATCGCATTCTTTCGTTTGCGGTCCACTCCATTCCGTTGGAGGAGCGAGCCACCGTCCAACAGAAACTCGAAGATCTGGTCCAGGAAAACCCCAGACTGAGGGCCGAAGTTCACATCGACCACGACAGGCTCTTCGTCAGTGGAGAGGACGAATTGCAGCTCCTGGAGCTTCGCTTGACGGTCATCCAGCGAGAGTTGGCCGAGCCGGGTGATCTGAAGGTCAACTACCTGGAGACAGTTCTTGGCTCCGCGGAAGCGGAACACTCGTATCTCCGCGAGACCGGCGGCGCACGGAACTATGGTTACTGCCGGCTTCGGGTAGAGCCTGGTCAGCAAGGGAGCGGATTGCAGTTTCTTTGTGACCTGGACAATGAGGCGATTGCCAAGCAGTCCGTTCAGGCGATTGAGGCCGGTGTGCGAGAGGCAGCACGGGGCGGCATTCTGCAGGGCAGCGAACTCGTCGATCTGAAAGTCACGTTGCTCACAAGCGATTGCGATGAGATTGGCCGCCACGAGGTGAGCCTCAGGATCGCCGGCGCCATGGCCTTTCGTGAGGCAGCGAAACATGCCAGGCCGGTCGTGCTGGAGCCGATGGTGGAAGCTACCATCGATCTACCCACACCATTTATGTCCTCGGTGATGGAAGACATTCACGCGCGCCGCGGGCGTATCGAGTCGATCTCTCAGACGGTCGATGGGTTGCTGATTCGCGCAGCGATTCCCGCTGCGGAGGTGCTGCGCTCCAGCGCACGCGGCAGAAGCGGATACGCCACACGCTTCCTGCGGTACGAGCCGATCAAATCGAAGGGCTCGGATGGCGAGGCGGGCGCCATCGTTCGTAACCACTGGCCGCCCAATCCGCGCGGTGGTGCGATTGCGATGAAGTTTTAAGACGATCAACCAAAATTCGTTGATCTCGAGGATACAGATAGAACCGAAGCCATCGCAGGCTGACCAGAAATGGCCAGCGAAAGCAGGCAATGGAAAAGTTGGAAAGCAAAACCGGCTTCCCAACTTTCCCACAGTCTCGACGACGCCGGCTAGATCTCTACGATAGCTGCTCCAAAAACCCGCATGCTGAGCCGCACCCGTAATTGCAGAGGATCACTTTCCCGATCCCGTAGGGCCCGAGATATCGCTGGACGGCTTTTCTTGAAGAGTTTTCTTGGCTTCGCCTGGGGTTTCGTTTCCGTTCTGCGGCCCTCCAATCCAGCTCTGAGCAGAGGGTTCTCCACCTAGAATATCGTTACAGGCACCGGTAATCAGTTCTACGCCGCCTGAACCGTCTTTAGAGGAGAAGACCTCTGGCAAGTTGTTGAGGGAGAAGGCGAGGTCTTGTATCTGGCCGACCCCATCGTTAAGACTCAGTGTGCTCGACGAGCACCCCACGTAAATCGACCGGCAGCCCATGAAAATCGCTTGTAGGGAATTCCCAATCGTTGGGCCGAAGTTGTCGGTCGCGAGGAGGCCGCCCGCGATCATTTGTATCTGGTGGACCGTATCGAAAAGGCTCTGTGTGCTCGATGAGTTGGCCTGGGTGACCGCGCCATTGCCGCCATTGCCCCCGTTGCCACTCCCGAACCCTGTTACTGATACGTTATCGTTTGAATTCTGGGTAGCAGGAGTCTTAGTGTTTTCTGTCATGACGGATCTCCACTGTTGCGTCAGTTTTGGATTGAGCAACCATACAGGCGGGAGGAAGGCGACACACTGCAAAGGTATCCGGGTGTAGATTTCCCGGAATTGGGCCTAGGTTGTACCACCCTTGTTGTACTGCACCTTTCTTCGGAAGTCCAATGGTCCTAACGCAGGCTGGAAGCGGAGAATGTATGAAAACGGAGTTTCGGTCTAGATGTCGGTCTACGGGGCGACGGACCATATTAACTGTAGCGATCATCTTCAGGATCAGATCCAGTTCGCTCTGCGTGAACCGAATGCGATGCACTAAAAAACCCTCCTCGCCGTGCTAATGGCTGCGAAGAGGGTCTGAGCAGGATGCGGGAAGCTCACGGCATCGCCGCTACATCTTCCCGGTCCTTTGGGTTGATCGTCCACTATTCGGCGTGACAAGGCCTGGACCTATTTAGGCTCCACTGTGAGATTTAGGTTTATTTGTTGGCTAGAACTGTCGCCGATGGGAAGTGGGCTCGGATGTAAAGGGTCGTCTTTAAACGAGAGTCCGGGTGGAAAATGGTTCGAACTCCAT
>NZ_JBFRCY010000718.1:0-2314 GCF_052113305.1 Terriglobus sp. YAF25 | reverse complement strand
CGACATCGTCATCGCTATTATTTTTGTTGCCATGGTTCTCGCACCTTGTATCACCGCCGCCCGCTCCGGAGCCGCCAAAGCCGAAGAGAACCTCTAAGACTAAAGATCGCGCACCGTGTGTGCGGCGAAGAAGACCGCAGTCCGAACCTGGATGCGGTCTTTGGTGTTTAAACACGTAGCTTCTTGAGCCTTTTATTTGTCATTTCGCAGAGGGTCCCCGGCCGGCTTTGCTGGCCGGGCAGAGCGACCAGAGGGAGGGGAGAAATCTGCTTCTCCCCCCATACAGTCTCAGTATTCATACACCGCTGCTTCGTGTTTAATCGGCTTCACCCATGAAGATCACCGCCGCAGCGGTCAAGACAGAAGTAGCCCGGCTCGCCGATCCGGCACGCGCCACATTTCTCCAGCGATTCTTCCGCACCGGTAAAGGCGAGTATGCCGAAGGCGATCTCCTGCTCGGCCTCACCGTTCCGCAACAACGTGCCATCGCAAAACACTTCCGCGATCTCCCTCTGCCTGAGATCGAAAAGCTGCTCCGCTCAAAGTTCCACGAACACCGCTTGATTGCCCTGCTCCTGCTCTGCGGCCGCTACGAACGTGCCGACGGAGACAGCGAACAGCGCGAAGAGCTGCACCAGTTCTACCTGGAGCACACCGCCTGGGTGAACAACTGGGATCTGGTCGATACTTCGGCAAGGACCATGGTGGGAGAACACGTTGCTCCGGGACAGTACGGTCTGCTCGACCGTCTCGCGGACTCTGACTCGCTATGGGAACGCCGGATCGCCATCGTCTCCACCTACGCCTCCATCCGCAAAGGAGAGCTTGCGCCTACGTTCCGCATCGCCCGCAGGCTGCTGCATGACCGCCATGACCTCATTCACAAGGCCATCGGCTGGATGTTGCGGGAGGCAGGCAAACAATCTCCCGCGGAACTGCTGGACTTCCTGGAGAAACACTACGCACGTCTGCCACGTACGGCGCTGCGCTACGCTATTGAACGCTTCCCTGAGGAACGCAGGAAACAACTACTGCGCGGAGAGTTCCGAACGTAGACACCGCTACCCTCTCCAGGCCGAGATGATCCGGCCGCCGCTACCCCGCAGCGCCAGGCCGTCCTCTCGTCCGGCAAGATAGCGCGCAGAGAGATCCGGTCCTCCAAGATCCTCAATCTCCCTGAATCCGGCCTCGGTGAGTCGGCCGCTCAACTCCTCTTTGCGGAAGAAGAGCTGGAAGGGCTCGCCCGCCTGGGCCACGCGCGCCGACATCGAGTCCAGCATCATCTGCTCCACCGGCGGCAGCACCTCGCGCGGCTGCGAGTAGTCGAAGACCACGCCCGATCCCGCAGGCCGCTCCGCGATGAAACGCAGAGTCTCGGAAAATCCTCTCTCGGTGAGGTAAGGCACCACTCCCAGCCAGGCAAAGAAAACAGGCTGCGTAAAATCGAACCCGGCCTCGGCGAGTCCCTCCGCCAGCGAATGTTCCTCAAAATCCACGGGAGCGTAGCAAGCATTTTCAGGGACCGGGACACCGGCCTCCGTCAGCAGGCTGCGCTTCCAGACCTGGGTGGCAGGAAAGTCCACCTCGAAGACGCGCAGGCCCGAGAAGGGGTTGCGATAGGCAAAGGTATCGAGGCCCGCGCCCAGCAGCACATACTGCGACAGCCCGCGGGCGACAGCGGCCCCAAGCAGGTCTTCCGCATGGCGACTACGGACCACCATGAACGCGCGGATGGCAGCCGAAAAGGGTTTACGCAGGCCGTCTGGCGTGCGCTTGACCTCGTCCTGCTGCTCCTGAGGAAGAATCCGCAAAGCTACGGGATCCTCCAGAACCAGCGGGCGATCAAAAACCTGGTGCGCCGCGCGCCGCATGGCGACGCGAAGGGCGGTTCTCGATGGAGTTCCCTCAATCATTCCATTTGCATCTTACGAGATATGAAAGTCCCTGCACGTATTGCTCTTCTGCTCGCTGTCTCCCTTATTGCCGGCTGCAACAGTAAATCCGCCGAGACGCCGGAAAACTTCATGACCGGGCTGAACAAATACTGGCCGGAACATCGCCGGGACTGCCTGTTCCCCGCCGGTTGGCGCTTCCCCTACACGACCAGCAATCCCAAGGAGCAGCAACAGCTTGATGCCCTGGTGAAGGTCCTGCTGCTTAARCGCACGAAAGAGGAGAAGCTTGCCTATTACGAGCCGACCGACTACGGCAAAACCGGAGCTCCGCGGTACTGCTATGGCTACCGCGAGGCCAACGCGGTGCTCAGCAATACTCCCCCGGCCGTGAAGGACGGCTTTCGGCAGACAGGTGTCAC
>NZ_JBFRCY010000717.1:0-3467 GCF_052113305.1 Terriglobus sp. YAF25 | reverse complement strand
CCCTATCTCTCTGAGGGGCACCCACATTGGATTAATGAAAATGCGCTAAGCCAGGCCGGCGAGTTTACGAGTCTCCTCCCAGATATCTTCGTCGACCGGAATGCCTTTCTCCATGTTTTCGGCCCGGGTAGCCGGCAGCCGCTCGCCGGGATAGCGAACCTTCGCGTCCGGCTCGGTATGCAGCGAAGCGATGATCTCGTCGCCGATGGTGGAAACCGGTCCGAGCGCTGCTGGATTGATCGCCAGAAAGACCTGGGAGACTCCGGCCTCGCGTAGCGGATCGGGGGATACCTGGTGCGTGGCCTGTCCAAAGGAGAGCGTCGCCGCCACCACGTCCAACATCATCGCGAACGCTGAGCCCTTCCAGTAGCCGATGGGAAGAGGGTGGTGCGATTCGAGGATCGCCTTGGGATCGCTGGTGAGATTGCCGTCCTTGTCGAAGCCTCCGGGAACCSGGAGCTGTTCGCCGCGCGCCGCGTAGCCGTCCAGAGCGCCATAGGAGAACTGCGACATGGCGAAATCGATGAGGAAGTGCGCTCCATTCGCACGGGGAACTGCAATCACCAGGGGATTGTTTCCGAGCACAGATTTGTTGCCTCCCCAGGGGGCCATGTTCGGCATGGTGTTCGTGAAGCAGATGCCGATCATGCCCCTCTCGGCGGCCTGCAGGCCGTAGCTGCCGGCGCGCATCCAATGATTGGTGTAACCGATCGTCACACATCCGATTCCATGCTGATGGGCCAGCGCAATCGCCCGTCCCATCATGTGCCATGCATTCAGATTTCCCGGGCCGTAATTACCGTCCCAGCGCTCCAGTGCGCCGAAGCCGGAGACCATTGTTGGAGATGCCTCGGGACGGACAGCGCCATGCTCAATCAGCTTCGCAAAGCGAGGGAAGCGGGCGATTCCGTGCGTGTAGACGCCATCGCGGGTAGTTTCTGCAAAGAGATTGGCGCACTCCTGGGCACGCGCCGGCGTAAAGCCGAGGTTGCGAAGAGCCAGAACGAGAGTGCGGACAAGTTCGTCATACGGAATGCGCAGCATAGAACCAGCTTAGCGAAGTCGCCGCAAGCCCTGCACCTACTCATAGCCCCGATACCGTGACACTGTGACCGCACAACGCTATCCCTGCGAGAATAAGAGCATATGCGGACCGTTGGGGCGCACGCACCGTCTTTGGTTCCGCCATCGTTGTCTTTACGCTGGCATCGGTGCTCTGTGGCATCAGCCAGAATCTCTGGGAGTTCACCCTGGCGCGTGTCCTGCAGGGGATTGGCGGCGCCATGATGGTTCCGGTCGGTCGTCTGATGGTTGTCCGCGTGACCCCGAAGGACCAGATCATGATGGCCATCGCCTGGACGATCTGGCCTGCGCTGGTTGCGCCCATTCTTGGCCCTCCACTTGGCGGCTTTATCGTCGACCACTGGTCGTGGCGCTGGATCTTTCTTCTGAATGTGCCGATTGGCATCGGCTGCCTGATCGCGAACTGGATCCTCGTCAAAAACACCCACGAGGAACGCCCTCCCGTATTCGACTTTCTCGGGTTCCTGCTCGTTGGAGGAACTTGCTTCTCACTCGTCTATGCGATGGAGCTTATCGGGCGTGAGCCTGCAAACGGAACACTCGGGGGAATCCTCTTTGTAGTGTCGGCTGCATCCGCCTTCCTTTCGTTCAGGCATCTTCGCCGTGTCCCGAATCCTCTCTTTGATCTTGAGGTTCTGCGAATCCGCACCTTCTCCGCGGTTATATGGGGAGGATCGGCCTTCCGCGTCGCCATCTTCATGGCTCCCTTCCTGCTGCCGCTGATGTTTCAGCTCGGCTTCGGCTTGAATGCCTTTCAGTCCGGTTCACTGACTCTGGCTGTCTTTGCCGGAAATCTGGCGATGAAGCCGGTGACAACGCCGCTATTGCGCCGCTTCGGTTTCCGCACGGTGTTGCTCTGGAATGGTGTGCTCACCGCGGGAACATTGCTGTGGTGCGGACTGCTGCAACCCTGGACGCCGCACTGGCTGGTGCTTATCGTGCTCTTCCTGAGTGGTCTCGGCCGCAGCATGCAGCTCACGTCTCTGACGACGATGGGCTATGCGGATCTGCCAAAGGAAAAGATGAGTACCGGCTCGGCGTTTGCCAGCACCGTACAGCAGATGACCGTGGGAGGTGGAGTCGCCTTCGGTGTGCTTCTGCTTCGTGGCTCAGCGGTCTTGCACGGGCGTCACGGCGGAGCTCCAGAGGTGATCGACTTTCGCTGGGCTTTCTACGTCGTGGCAGCGCTGGCGCTACTAAGCTTGCTGGATGTCCGCACGCTTCCGCACAGCGCTGGAGCAGCGGTCAGTGGACATGTGATGGAACGTGAGGAACCGGTCGAAGCGTAAGGCGCGCTTATTGCGTAAGCAGGGCAACACCGGCGCAGACGAAGAGAGCGGCAATCCAGCGCCGCTTATCGACGCGCTCCTTCAGGAAGATCCGTGCGCCCGCAGAGGTTGCAATATAGGTCAGCGACGCTGTCGCGGGTGCGATCAGTGAGAGATCAGCGGCCGAAAGGGCGTAGAGCAGGGCAAAGAAGCTGACCGCCATACAGCCGATGCCTGCCCCTAGAAACGGACTGGTGACAACGGCCTTAATCGCTCCGCCGAGGCCGGATTTTGCGCGGATATCGTCAAGATCTCCCAGGCGGCGCATCGCCGCGGCGATGAGGATATCGCCTGCCGTAGCGAAGATGACCACGGTCCATATCGTCACCCAGGCGTGCAGCGAGACAGCTGGAAGATGCGCGGCTACACGCTCACGAAGATGAAGAGAGCCGGCCGAGACGGAAGGAATTGATAGCAGCGAGAAAACCAGAGGACACTCCAGGATCGTCAGAGGCTAATACCGCGGCGGGGATGAAGCCGCCGAAGAGGTGAGGGCGCGATGGTCACTCCATTTCTTACCTTACAGCAGTTGTCCGCGCTGTTCAGCAAACCGAGCTCCATTCAGCCGCAGGACGCCAAGGCACCCACCAGCGCAGTCGAAGATCTTCTTCGGAATCGCGGCGAAGAACAGGATCAGGAGCATCCGCAGACCTTCAGAGACGTTGCCTGACGTCGGAGCGATCATGATGCCTCCTTGGCATGTTCTGTCCTCGAGGGGCCCTGCGCCACAAATCCAACGCCGACAACGATCAGGGAGATCCCCAGCCAGCGCGACTTGGAGATATCTTCGTGCAGAAAGAACTTTGAAAGCAGGGCGATGATTACGTTGCCGAAGGCCGTTGCCGGATAGACAAAGCTGACATCCGCCCAGCTAAGCGCTGTGATGTTGCATGCCATAAAGCCCAGCAGCACTAGAATGCCGCAGAGAACCCAGGGATTGCTGATGGCGGCAAACAGCGTTCCCAGATGATGCAGATCGACAACGCCAACCTGCTGCATCCCTCGCGCCAGCAAAAAGTCGCCGACCGCCGCTCCGACCATGACGCACATCAGGAT
>NZ_JBFRCY010000716.1:0-2324 GCF_052113305.1 Terriglobus sp. YAF25 | reverse complement strand
GACAAGGAGTAAGAGTATTTCCCTGATGCTGGGTATCTACACCTAAAGGGAAAAGGCTCCACAGGAACCGTAATCGGTAACGAAACAAGAAGGGCCTCCCGCTGGGGAGGCCCTTTCTGTTGAAGCGAGGTCCAGACCTATTCATCTGATAATCTCTCCCGTTTGCCCTGCATGCGCCACACACGTGCGGCGAGAAAAAGCAGAGTGACTACGGTAGAGATGACAAGGGCCGAGACTACGTTGATCTCGACGACTTCGCCAAGGGGATTGCCTCCCTTATGAAAGCCGCCAAACTTCAGGGCAAGAAAACACAGGGCGGCGACGATGCCGCACTCAATTGCAAGCCGCTGGCGCGTAGGTCCCGTGCTGAGCTCTTCTTCGGTTGCATATTGCAGGTTTGGAGCCATCGTGCATTTCTCCAGAAACGTAAGATGCCTTGTGCAGCAGACAGTGAGGCAAAGAGAAAGTATGTACGTTTAAAAACGTGCATACGCGGGTGCCTCTTCTGGAGCACCACAGTATCAACGAATCTATGTGATGTTGTATAGAAAGTTTACTGCGGGGTATTGGGGCCGGCAATGGTCACAATGGTTTGCCGGCCCAGGTTACTGGACGCGCTGGTGCCGGAAACCCCGCTCGGTCAAGGCTGCCAGCAGTTCTGCCACATGCTCCGGACCGCGGGCTTCCATGGTGATATCGATGGCGGTGTCGCCCAGGTTCACGTCGTAGTAGGCCCGGTTGTAGAGGGTGTCCACGATGTTGATACGGTGGACCGCAATCAGCTCGGTAAGCTCGGCGAGGGCGCCGGGTTTGTCCAGCAGATGGATGCGCAGGCGGATCAGACGGCCATCCTTGACCAGACCGCGTTCGATGATGCGCGAAAGCAGGGTGACGTCGATATTGCCGCCGCTGACCAGAACCGCAGTCCGTGTACCCGGCGGAAGACCGGTCTTATGTTGCATGACGGCGGCGAGGGCAGTCGCGCCGGCGCCTTCGGCCAGTGTCTTCTCTCGTTCCAGCAGGACCAGGATGGCGGACGCGATCTCATCCTCTTCGACCGTGACGATGCGGTCGACGTACTGTTCCGCGAGCGGCAGGGTGACGTCACCGGCCCGGCGTACTGCAATGCCGTCGGCGATGGTAGTGGCGGGATCGAGGGTGACGTGATGTCCCGCTTCTACAGCGGCTTTCATGCTGGCCAGACGCGCCGTCTGCACGCCGACGACCTGAATCTTCGGGTTCGTTTCTTTCAGCGCAACGGCGATGCCGCTGGTCAGTCCGCCACCGCCGATCGGGATGACGACCGCTTCCAGGGCAGGGACCTGATCCAGGATCTCCAGGCCGATGACACCCTGGCCGGCGATAACGGCAGGATCGTCAAAGGGGTGCACGAAGGTCATGCCCTTCAGATCGCAGAGCCGCCGGGCTTCGGCGTAAGCCTCGTCGTAGTTGGCGCCGTGCAGCACTACCTCAGCGCCGAAGTTGCGAGTGGCAGTGACCTTAACCAGAGGTGTCTGCACCGGCATCACGATGGTGGCGGGAATGCCGCGCTTAGTGGCGTGGTAGGCGACGCCCTGGGCGTGATTGCCTGCGCTGGCGGCGATAACGCCGCGGTTGGCCTGCTCCGGAGTGAGGGTGGCGATCTTGTTCAGTGCCCCGCGCTCTTTGAAGCTGCCAGTCATCTGCAGGTTTTCGAGCTTGAGATAGATCTCAAGTCCAGTGGTCTTGGACAGCCTCTCCGATCGGGAACACGGAGATTCGTAGACACTGCCGCGCATCCGTTCGCGGGCGGCTTGCACATCCGCAAGGGAAACGCTCGGGGTCGCTGTCTCAGTCGCCATATGACATTAGGGTAAATGACCAGTGGGTCTCGTGAACTCGACTCTATAGGGACGGGTGCCCCACATACGCGTAGCTTATGTGGGACATTCGAGCGGAGCTCGAATCGTTTTTAATCTTCTTGATGTAACTCCGATTTCATGAAGGTAAATCAGGATCGAGCTTACGCTCGATACACCCACATATGCTTCGCATATATGGGGCACCCAGGTTATGGGGAGTGTTGAATGCTACAGCCGGTCCGCGGCCATCTCCAGCAGGTCATTCATGGCTTTCAGGTCTGAGCGTTTTACGCCCTCCCATAGGTCCATCTCAATCTTCCGCACAACCACGTCGGTATCCTGCAGCAGCTTTTCACCGGTTGCCGTGAGGCTGGCGATGCGCCGGCGTTCATTGGTTGCGTCCTGTTGACGGACGATCCAGCCGTTCTTCTCTGCGCGCAGAATCAGGCCATGTGCGGTTTGGGGGGTGATGCTGCACTCCCG
>NZ_JBFRCY010000715.1:0-2331 GCF_052113305.1 Terriglobus sp. YAF25 | reverse complement strand
GGTTGTTCCACCGGCGGTAAGGCGCTGCGGTATCTCGCAAGCAGACCGAAGAGTGCCGTGGCGCCCATATAGCGCGGGAAGTAGAGCTTTGGCTTATCGAGAACACGGAACAGCCATCCCAGGAAGAGGTGATCAGCCCACTCTGGAATATGAACCTGATCTCCACTCAGGAAGGCGATCGCGGCGCCAATGCAATGGATACCTGGCACGTAGCTGAGGCGATGGCGCAGATAGTGACCGAGCCGCTCCTGATTGCCGCCACCGATCGTCACCACAATGTGCGCCGGACGCAACTCTTCCAGGCGCTCAAGCAGTTCCCTGTCATCGATCACAGGACCGTACATCGGAGCGTTGTAAACATATTCATCCGGCACTTCAATGCCTTCGCTGCGCAACCAGTCCCGGTTCATATTCGCGCTCTTGTTGCCGGCCATAATCCAGAAGGTCTGGCCAGGCTGGCGGACCTCCGGTTGGCGCAACAATAGACGCAGATATTTAAGGCCGGAAACACGGCGCAGGTTATCGCGCTCAAGCAAATTCCAGACCAGAACCATGAAGGCGCTGTCTGTAATCACGAGATCGGCCGCCAGAAGGGCGTCTCGATATGCAGTATGTGTGCCGATATCTTTCAGAGCTGGTGCAGCAGGGACTACCAATAGTCCACCATTCAGCATGCGCTGAACGGCCTCTTCTGCAGTACCAGTGAAAAAAGGCACGCCAAGAATAGTCTTCGTCATCGAATCGTTATGATCTCTCACGCGGTTCTCGACCAAAGCAAAATTGTTGTTTCGTTTTTGGTACGGACCGGTCCTTGCCGGGTGAACCGGTCTTTGCCGGATGGGCTGTCTAGTTCATTGTAACCCGAGTTTAGCTACGACAGTTCTCCATCCGACGTAAGATCCTTGTCGGTAGGTAACCTAAATCGATTACCATCTATCACATGCGGTCATCCCTGGGCATGGCGTGCGCCATTTTATTAACCATCTTTATACTGGCCGGGGTCTTTGCACCGCTTCTTGCTCCTTACGATCCACTACAACTCAACCTGGATGCCAGACTGCAAGCACCAGCAACACACCACTGGTTTGGGACGGACGAACTGGGCCGCGACATTTTGTCACGTTGTATCTATGGTGCAAGAATCTCGCTATCCGTTGCCACGAGTGTTGTTATTCTTTCGTTATTCCTCGGGCTGCTGATTGGCTCCCTCGCGGGTTTTTATGGTGGATGGCTTGATACGGTTCTGAACATCTACCTGATCAATGCCTTCATGGCCATTCCTGGAATTCTGCTGGCAATCGCCTTCGTTGCCTTCTCAGGCCCTGGGTTTCGCAATCTTGTAGCCGCACTCTCACTGACGATGTGGACCGGATTCGCCCGGCTGGTGCGGGCTCAGGTCGCTGCTGCCGCTCAAATGGAGTATGTCGAAGCGGCGCGTGCTCTCGGGGCGAGCGATCTCCGGATCATCGTGCGGCACATCCTGCCTAACGTATTGCAGCCGGTGCTGGTTCAGGCCGCTCTTGGCCTGGCTACCGCAGTGCTCGCGGAAGCGACATTGAGCTTTCTCGGCCTGGGCACGCCGCCCCCCGCACCAAGCTGGGGCAACATGCTCAATGATGCACGGTCGCATCTCTTCGACTCGCCGCACATGGTCATCTTCCCTGCTCTTTCCGTAATGATCTGCGTGGTCGCCTTCAACTTCCTTGGCGATATCCTTCGGGATACCGCAGATCCGCGCCGCAAAGTCCGTCGTGCCGCTGTCCCACTTGAGGCCTGATATGTTTCGCGTAGGTATTCTCTCTGACACGCACGGTCTCCTGCGTCCGGAGGTTCTGACCGCGTTGTCAGGCGTGAAACATATTCTGCACGCCGGCGATATCGGTTCGCCGCAGATCCTGGACGATCTGCGTTCCATCGCTCCCGTCACCGCAATTCGTGGTAACACCGACACTCACAGCCCATGCGCACTGTTACCCGCCACAGAAATGATTGAGCTGGCCGGGCGTTTCTTCTACCTGGTGCATGACATTGCTCAGCTCGACATCAACCCTTCGGCCGCCGGTGTGAACTGTGTCATTTTCGGACACTCCCATAAACCGTCATTCGAAGAACGGCAGGGCGTTTTTTACCTCAACCCTGGCTCCTGCGGACCACGCCGTTTTAATCTCCCGATCACACTGGCTTTGCTTGAGATCGATGCAGAACGGATCACGCACCGGCTCATAGACCTCACACAGGTCTAAAGCATTTTCCCTGTTGCTGGGGAGCCGGAAGAGGTGTGCAGTGGCGTTTTCATTGCGGAAAACGCCCATAGATGCGGAAGCCCTACTC
>NZ_JBFRCY010000714.1:0-2343 GCF_052113305.1 Terriglobus sp. YAF25 | reverse complement strand
CGAGTCATCTCGCGCATACTATGGCCAATCCCGCCTACGCCAAGACCTGATTGGGCCCACCCCGAAAAGGGCATCCAGTCCGTTCGAAAAACCGTCATGTCATTGATCATCACCGCAGAGGCGTTCAATGAAGAGGCGGCACACAGCGCAGCGGAGATATCGCGTGCAAAGACTGACGCTTGGAACGCATAGGGCAAATTCCCGGCCTCCTTAACTGCGGATGGAAGATTGGAGAACCGGTAGACAGCGGTTACGGGGCCAAAAACCTCCTGTCTGGAGAGAAGCGCCTCCGGCGAGGGTTCAAGGACGACCGTCGGCTGAAACAATCGATCGCCGAGGCGCGTTCCACCGACAGCTACGGTTCCTCCCGAAGCGACTGCTTCTTGTACCCATGATTCGACGCGCACAACTTCTCGGGGGAGAATCAGCGGGCCAACCTCGGTATCAGGCAAGAGTGGATCGCCTGTACGCAGCATCTGTACGCGTTCTGAAAATAGCGTCACAAAATCATCGAACAGATTTTCGTGAACGAAGACCCGTTGCGTGGACACGCAGATCTGGCCAGCATGATAGTACCCTCCCTTGACCATCGGCTCTATCAAGTCAGGCAAGCAGGCCGATTCATCTACCAGCACCGGCGCCGCGCCGCCGTGTTCCAAGGCGCATCGAGTTCCAGGTGGAAGTTTCGACCGAAGGGACCAGCCAACCTTTGCCGATCCGACGAAGCTTAGAAAAGCCACTCGTGAATCAGTCGCCAATCGCTCCGCGAGTGCATTGTCTTCGAGGACAACCGCCTGACACCAGGCTTCGGGAATTCCTGCGGCGTGAGCAAAATCGACCAAACACAGACAACAGAGCGGAGTGATCGGTGAAGGCTTCACGATCACAGGACAACCGGCAGCGATAGCCGGAATCATTTGATGGACGATGAGATTGAGAGGATGGTTGAATGCGGAGATGGCGACCACCACCCCAATCGGCTCACGCGTCGTGAATGCCCAACGATCCTGCGACGATGGAGTCAGCCCCATCGGCACCTCGCTCCCTGCGAGGTGCTCGGGACCTGCACTCGCAGAGAGAATGCCAAGGACCGCGCGAGCGACCTCAACCCGCGCGTCTGTGATCGGCTTTCCACCTTCGCGTGCAATAAGAGCGGCGAACATCTCGGTTTCGTTCTCTACGAGGCGAGCGAGACGGCGGAGACATTCCATCCGCTTATACGTCGGGAACCAGTTGGCTCGATCTGCAAATGCCTGTACGGCCCGATGCAATTTGGATTCGATGCTCGCGGCATCGTCCGGAGACATCTCGGTTATGATCTCGCCATCAAATGCCTGTGTAATCAACATGGGCCCTCTTCTGCATCCCTGGGACAAAGAACGTCAAGCGGGGGTACTGCTGGTCATCGTTTTCTTGCAGTTGAGTTCGTCGACCAGCACCCGATGGTTCTCTGAATAGTCGATCTCCGCAACCACAAGGTGAACACCCCCTGCTTGAAAAGCCATTTCGAGGGCAGGGATGAGTTCGTCGGCGGAAGCAATGCGAGCTCCGGTAGCGCCGTATGCGCATGCATATCGAACGAAGTCTGGATTATTGAAGGTCAGACCGAAATCAGGGAACCCGTCGATTCTCTGCTTCCAGCGGATCATGCCATAGGCGTTGTCTTCAATAATCAGCACCACTAAATTGAGCCCGAGACGCACTGCCGTCTCCATGTCCTGCGAGTTCATCATGAATCCGCCATCGCCGCACACGGCCATGACCCGGCGCGTGGGGTGAAGCATCGCCGCCGTCATCGCAGAAGCAAGCCCTRCACCCATCGTGGCGAGCGCGTTATCGAGCAAGAGTGTGTTACTCCTATCGGTACGGTAGTTACGCGCAAACCATATCTTGTACATCCCGTTGTCGAGGCAGAGGATGCCGTCTTTAGGCATAACTTTGCGTACATCAGCAACCAGTCGCTGCGGGGCAAGCGGATAGCGTGGATCGTCGCTTCCCTCGGAGGTGCGCTTGAGAACAAGGTCCCGGACCGGGAACATTAAAGTGTCCTTCGCATGCTGACTGCCCAGTTCTTGTCCCAGCCGACACATGCTGTCGGCAATCTCTCCGATTACTTCAATTTGAGGAAAGTAAATCCGATCGACTTCTGCAGGGGAAAAGTCCACATGGATAACAATTGGGCCGCCAGGTCGCATGAGAAATGGGGGTTTCTCCGCGGTATCGTGACCGACTGCGATGATGAGATCGGCACGTTCTATGGCAAGGTGCACATAGTCGCCGGTCGAGAGAGCCGCGGTTCCGAGATAGAGCTCGGAGTTCCCATTGATCGCTCCTTTGCCCATC
>NZ_JBFRCY010000713.1:0-3222 GCF_052113305.1 Terriglobus sp. YAF25 | reverse complement strand
CTCGCCGACTGCGAGGTGGTCGCCGTGAAGCCCTGCTGTGGCAGCAGGAAGGTCGAGGTCGATCCGCCGTTTCCACCCGACAGATAGAAGGTGCTCAGCGAATCGGCAAAGAGGCCGTAACCGCCACGCATCACCGTGTTGTCCATGAAGCGCCAGGAGAAGCCGATACGCGGCAGCAGCATCAGCTTCTGCGCGTCGAAGTCCTTGCGGTCGAGACCCTGGTCTCCCAGGAAGCGAAGGCCGCCGTTGACCGTCCAGGCTGAAGCCGCCGGAAGAGTCGAGTTCGAGCTCGCAATGGTGGCGTACTTTGCCTGTGCCGCCGCTGCGATGGGATTTGCTGTATTGAAGTCGAAGTAGGTGTTCGCCTTCTGGTTACGTTCACTGTTCGGACCTTCGTACTCATAGCGCAGACCAAGGTTGATGGTGAGGTTCGGCAACGCCTTGAAGTCGTCGTGGAACCAACCGGCCATGTAGTTCGACCGCACCGCCAGGTCAGAGTTGATGGTGATGGCCGAGGTATTCGGCAGACCCATCTCAAACTGCGCCAGCGAGTAGTCAATGCTCGCCGAGCCGCCGCTGGTCGACTGCGTGTAACGGCCATCGTGCTGATAGCGGCCGTTCGACTGCGCCGTGATACCGGCGTTGACGTTGTACATGCGGTACTCGTAGCCGGTACGCAGGAAGTGGCGTCCCAGCGTGCGCGAGATCTGCACCGACCCCATGGTGATGTCGTTGTGTGAGATCACGCCGTTATCTGAGTTCAGCGATTGATAACCCGTAATGTCCAGGCGCGGAAAGGCCTGCGCATTCGGTCCGAGACCGTTAATCAGATAGCCGGGCATACCGATCGAGGTCGCATTCAGGATGCCCTGCGACGGCACGACGTTCTGGTTCACAAAACGCGTCCACGAGAGACGAGCTTCGAGCACCGTCGTCGGTGAGAGCACGAAGGTATACCCTACCGCCGCGCCCTTGTTGCGGTAGGTCAGCGTTGTTCCGGAGACCTGGCCGAAGTAGGCGTTTTTGCCCGGTTGCAGACGACGGCTCTGCACATAATGGCCATAGATCGACTGCCGGTTCGAGATCGCCACATCGCTGCGCACGACGTAGGCGTAGTAATAATCCGGTTCGGCGCCTGCATAGGAATAGTTGCTGGCTCCCGCCGGATCGCTGCTGGCTGTATTCGGCGTCGGGTAATACTTCAACGCCGCCGCTGCAATGGGGCTAATGCGTGAGCTGGGGATGATGTTTCCAGGGAACGGATCGCGAACCACTTTGCTGTTCACCGTGCGGCTGGAGTACGGATCGTAAAGCTGGTACTTCGGCAGCAGCGCCGAGAAGTCTCCGTTACGGAAGGCGCTGGGAGGTACGCCAAACGTCAGCACGTTCGGTGTCGCTGCCCGCGAGTGCTCCCATCCAGTGAAGAAGAATGCATGGTCGCGCCACACCGGGCCGCCTACCGATCCGCCCTCGCGCAGCCAGACTGCCTTCGCCGCGGGCTGGCTTCCCAGATGCCAGTAGTTCGCATTCATCGTTGGGTTCTGGTAATAGCCAAAGGCCGATCCATGAAATGCATTCGTACCCGACTTAAGAGCGACATTCACAAAGCCGCCGGCGGAGTGTCCCTGCGACGCGTCGTACGACGACGTCTCCACCTTGTACTGGTTGATGAACTCGGTTGATGGGGTGTATGCGGAGAGGCGGATACGGTTGTCCGGGGCGCCGTCCAGGCGGTACTCCAGCGAGTTCAGCACCGAGCCATTTACCGACACGTTGGCAGTGCCGCTGTCGTAGGTATGGATATTCGGATTTACGCCCGAGGGGATAATGCCCGGCGCCAGGTTCTGCAGCGTGAACGGGTTGCCGTAGATGGAGGGCAGTTCCTGGATCGACCGCTCTTCCACGATCATGCCCATGGAGCCCGTGGTCTCCTGCAGCTGCTGCACGCCGGCGCGCACCTCGATCACTTCGGAGGTCTCGCCGATCTCCAGCGCGGCGTCCTGCTGGTTGGTGGCGTTGACGTCGACCATGGTGTGGATACGTTCCAGCCGCTTGAAGCCGATGCGGTTCACCGTCAGGGTGTAGCTGCCCGGGTTCAAAATTTTGTCAACTGGAAAAAGCGGAAGGACCTTGGGAGGGAGGTCTGGGAGAGGCAATGGGAATGGTTCGGGACGCTGGCCTGATACTGATGGTCGCGTCCGGAACGACCAGTAATGGCGCCACGTCGTACGGTCTTTGCGGTTACATGCAGCCGCGAGGCTATTGCACCAGTGCAACCTCATTGACGTTGAAAATTGCGGCGGAGTTGAGGTTCATAGTAATGGTGCCATTGCCACCTAGTTGCAAGGCTCCAACGATGATCTCTCCTTGAACCAGAGTGCCGCTTCCCGACCCGCCCTGTAGATTGAGCTGCTGRAACTGAGCTGCGTTACCCAGCATGGTAGTGCGGGTATTGGTCAGGTAGATGGTCCCAACCAGCGTCATSGCTCCRCCRCCACCCAGKTTATGWSTMGYYGCGGCMGCGGTACGGTCCTGRAARAAGAGAATGCCYTTATAGGCMGAWCCMGATGGYGARCCGATCAGGTTGATGGTGCCATTGGCGCCAAGGTCRAARWTGCCGSYTCCTGTGTTGTAGACCATGATGCCGCCWCCGGCAGCCGTCCCATTCCAACCTGTATTGGTACCGGTAGATCCGTCAGTAAACCCGGTCGCCATGAGCATGTCGCAGTTCGCCGAACACGACAGGCCTTTGCTCTGAATGTAGTAGATTCCCGGTTTCATCACGGGRGTWGARTTCTTTCCATCAATTCCGGTCGGGTAGATGCCAGGCGAATAGAGCATGCAGCCCTTCTTGGGAGATGCCGGACATCCGCTGGTGCYATTYGCAAGCGCTGCCGGAGCCGGTGCAGTTGGAAGAGYCGCCACATTGGGRGGYGAGACRCCSGCSAGAGGATCCTGCATCCAGGAATCTGGTTCCACATAGTGCCCGGTRGTTCCGTAGCTTACGCTGGGMGATGTGCTCGGCCCGCCTGTTACTCCGAGGTCGGCGCCTGTTCCCGTGGTGCAGTTTCCGCTCGTGTCGGCCGGGCCGGCGTGGGACAGATCGATGGAGGAATTGCCTCCGGTGGAGGCTGCCGTCGTAGAGGTGGAGTTGACCTGAATGCTACGGCTGGGGCCACCGCAGATCTTGATCGAAGGCGTGCCTTGCAGGGACAGAGAGCT
>NZ_JBFRCY010000712.1:0-2349 GCF_052113305.1 Terriglobus sp. YAF25 | reverse complement strand
CCGGCACACGTACCGCGGCAGCAACCACCTGGGCCGGAACCGCCGGCTGGTGGGTCTGATGCCCCGTCTGAGGACGATGCACGAAGTGATACGGCGGCCAGGGACCGGAAAGCTGGAACTGGCAATCCTTCATTGTCTGCTGCGCCTGAACGTACTTGTTCTGGTAACGCTCCACACACTTGCGATCGATCAGGTGAGCGATGTCAATCAGCAGCTTGCCGGAGTCCAGACGCTTGCAGGAGATCTCCTCCGCCAGCGGCAGGAACATACGATTCAGTTGCACCGACAGGGCTCGGGCACGAGCCTGACGCTCACGCTGGCGACCAGCCTGCTCACGCAGACCAGCCAGATACTCTTTGCCGGCACAGCAGGTCTGCATCTTGGAGGCACCCTCGATATCGTCGACCAGGACCTTCAAATGCATCTCCGCCTTGCCCTGGAAGCGCTCCAGGTTGGCGACAAAGTGGCGATGGTTGGAACGAATCGACCGCCGCAGCGCGTCGTCATCCGTAAACGTAGTGTTGAAACGAAATGGCAGAAGCGTCGTCTGTTTAAAACAGTCGGCGATCACGCGAGCGTGATCCTTCTGGCACTGCTGATCGATGCGTGCTGCATCTTCCTCAGAGTGCTCAGATACCAGAACAGCGAGGTCGCTCGCCGGAAAGAGGAATACCTGATTTCCAAAGAGGCCCTTTACGTTCTCCAGGGGCATCGGACGACGATGACGTGAAAGCTCCGGAAACGCCTGACGTTCAGCGATACAGTATGCATACCAAGACATATTATCTCCGCATAAAGCCTTAGGAATCAAATACATCCCTTGGGCCGTTATCGACGTATATAGTGCGGTAAAGCTCAACGACGTTTGGCAGCTGGTTCGACCACTATGGCGGACTGAACCGATTGCGAAACGGATACTATGCCCGCCATACAACGTTTGGCAAGCAGATGTTTTCTTGCGGGCTTGAAGGAAAAACCGAAAGGCACCAGCGGCGCCTTTCAGCAGCCAGCATGGAGCATGCCAATTAATTGCTGGTCAGTCAGGAACTGGATGACACGCCCTGCCCCTTACGGTTCAGGCGCATGGAGGGAGTTCGCCAGGCGAAGAAATTCGATAACAGGCGCAGCAGGAAACCCGTTGCAGATCCCAGGGTCGAGCTGGTCTCCGGGGAGAACCCCAGCCGTTCGGCCATCAGATAAGTCGCAGCAGCAGCGGTTGCAGCCAGAGCGTACGGCTCACCCTTCTCAAAGACGGCCGGGGTCCGGCCACTGAAGACATCGCGCAGGGCTCCCCCGCCGACGGCGGTGGTAATTCCCAGCAACAGGCACGGTAAAAACGCCAGGCCTGCATCTTGAGCCCGGGTCGCCCCGGCGACGGCAAACAGCCCAAGCGAGACCGCATCGATAAAAAAAATGAACCGCTGCACCCGCGCTCCCACCACGGAACCGAAGAACAGCGCCAGGCTCGCACCACCCAGGGCGCAGGTGAGATAAGACGGGTGTTCAAACGAGAGCGGTACGCCCTGCTGCAGGATGATGTCACGGGTTACACCGCCACCCACACCGGAGATCATTCCCAGGCCCAGCACGCCTATCCAGTCATAGTGGTAGCGCTGATCGCGCCGCACCGCCAACGCTCCTGCGAACGCGCCAACCCCTAGCGCCAGATACTCAATGACGGTCGAGATCGTAGAGCTGCGGATCGGAGCATGCGGTAGCGCAGGCAGCATGGGTTATTTTTTCCCGTCTTCAGGCAGCTTGTCACSCCAGCTAGGCCCGTTGGCCTCCCGGCGCTTTCGCGAGTCCTCGGGGTTCGAGATACCTACGAGGGAAAGAATGCGAACGATCATATCGATARGAGACTTCATGGCACGTGCCTCGTCTGCGTAAAGGAAAGATGACATCATCTTATGAGAATGCCCGTTGATGTGGCTATGGGATGAGGGTCCCGTAACCCGAGACAAAACCGAACGAAACCTATTTTTGTTGAGAGGAAATCGCGAGTTCATGTCCCTGTTCAAACGTGCGCGCGGATTGGCGCTGCTCCTGATTCTGGCCCCAGCCATCATGCCGGCGGAAGATAAGCCGAACGCCGAAAAATCAAACCCCGACGTCATCGTCTTCAAGAACGGCGACCAGTTGAGCGGAACCCTGGTGCGCGGCGTCGGCAATTCCATCCTCTTCAAAAGCGATATCGTTGGCGAAGTCACCATCCCCTTGAGCAAGATCAAGGAACTCCGCTCCAGCGGCAGCTTCGCCGTCCTCAAGAAAGACACCCCTGCGACCCGTACCAATACCCAGACCGGCATGGTCACCATGGACGACAGCACCGTCACCTTGCTGCATCCC
>NZ_JBFRCY010000711.1:0-2354 GCF_052113305.1 Terriglobus sp. YAF25 | reverse complement strand
GGTTTATACCGCGCATCCCGAGAGGCCGCACAGAGCGATCAGCCTGAGACGAAGTTTGTTCGAGCGCGGCGTGAAGTCATTCTTTCGGGCGGAGCATTCAACAGCCCGCAACTGCTGATGCTCTCGGGCATTGGGAATGAGAATGAGCTGCGCGACTTGAATATCGGTGTAGTGAAGCATCTGCCTGGCGTGGGACAAAACCTGCAGGACCGCTACGAGGTCGGAATTGTCTCTCAGATGGAGAAGCCGTTCGCCCTGCTGCATGGAGCCTCGTTCAAAGCCCCTGCCGATGGCGCACAGGGGGACGAAGCTTTTCAAGCCTGGAAGAAGGGGACAGGGGTTTATACCTCGAATGGTGCCGCGATCGCGATCACAAAGCGCTCGACACCAGACAAGCCTGATCCTGACCTATTTATCTTTGGCCTGCCGTCGTCCTTCGAAGGATACGTCCCGGGCTACTCAAATGCACTCAGGCAATATCAAGATCGCTTTACCTGGGCGGTGTTGAAGGCACATACAAAGAACACGGCCGGTTATGTGAAGCTACGCAGCGCGGATCCACGCGATGTTCCGGAGATCAACTTCCGCTACTTCGGTGAAGGGAACGACTCCAGGCAGGAAGATCTGGATGCCGTCGTAAAGGGTGTGCAATTTGTCCGGGAGATCAACGGGGAGATCCGCAAGCTTGCCGGTATGACGGAGGTATGGCCCGGAACAGTGATCGATTCAGAGCAGCAGATTGCGGAGTTTGTACAGCATGAGGCGTGGGGACATCATGCTTCCTGCACCAACAAGATTGGCCCGGCAAGCGACCCGATGGCTGTTCTCGATAACCGTTTCCGCGTCCATGGCGTACAAGGTCTACGCGTTGTAGACGCTTCTGTATTTTCCCGCATTCCCGGATATTTCATCGTGAGCGCGGTGTACATGATTGCCGAGAAAGCAAGCGACGTCATTCTGGAAGATGCAAAGGCAAGCCAGCCCTCAGGAGGAGTTTCGAGATGAGCGATTTTGATCGCGATATGGAACCACGCAGAAGCATCTGGCGCATTATTCTTTTGTCCCTCGTCGCTCTGGTGGCGATTGTGCTGGTGGTTGTCGTCTCCGCCTTCTTTGCCTTTACGCGTTCCACTACAGGGAAACTGAAAGACGAAGCCGCGCTGGCAGGAAGAGCGCCGGAGAGCTTCAAAGCCGCTGATGATGACTACTYCCATGACATGGATGGAGGCATCAAGCTCAGCGCCGAAGAGATCAAGGGCCGCAACAACTGGATCGTGTGGAGCGGAGGAAATGATCGCTTCTGGGATGTGATCTCGGTCAAGAGCTTCGGCGCGCTCGACTTTCTGAAGACCATCTCGGATCATCCTTCACTCAAAGGGACACGTGACAATCGGTGGGCCTATTTCGGTTTGATCAACGAGCCCTGTTTCCAGAAGGCCACTGGACCAGACCCGAATCGATTTGGCTTGTGGCTGGATGTCAGGGATCCGAATTGCCCGGCTGATCCCTATGCCGATGAGAAAAAGTATCCGGGTGTGAAGATCGGAGCGCGGGGAACGACCGTGGATGTGGGGTCCTATTATGGTTACCCGACCGGGATTGTCGGCATGCGTCTGTTTCCGAATCCTGCATTCGATGAAGAGGCCAAGCGGCATTGGGATGCCAACCGCTATTACACCGACCCGAGTTACTATAACGATCCGAAGTTAGTCCGGCCGTATCGCGTCGGTATGTCGTGCGGGTTCTGCCATGTAGGTCCTAATCCGCTGAAGCCGCCTGCTGACCCCAACAATCCGAAGTGGGAGAACCTCAGTTCGCTGGTCGGCGCGCAGTACTTCTGGATTGATCGCATCTTCCGTTGGGATGGCGACCACACGAGCTTTGTCTATCAGCTCTTCCATACATCGCGGCCTGGTTCTCTGGACACCTCACTGGTTTCCACGGATAACATCAACAATCCGCGGACGATGAATGCGGTCTATGGCCTGAAGGCGCGCCTTGAGCAGGGGAGTCGGTGGGGGAAAGAGACACTGGCCGGCGGTGGGCTGAATAACAAGCAGTTCAACGACGTTCTCCCGCCGGGCAATGAGCTGACGAAGTTCTTTCAGGCTCCGGACATTGTCTATACCCCGCACGTGTTGAAAGACGGTGCTGACTCCGTAGGCGCTCTGGGCGCGTTGAATCGCGTGTATCTGAATATCGGCATGTTCAGCGAGGAGTGGCTGCAGCACTTCAATGCATTGATCGGCGGCAAGAAAGTTACTCCGATCGAGATCGCGGTCGCCCGCAAGAACTCAAGCTACTGGGTGGCCAATGAGCAGCAGACGCCCTATCTGGCGCTGTTTATGTTGAAG
>NZ_JBFRCY010000710.1:0-2363 GCF_052113305.1 Terriglobus sp. YAF25 | reverse complement strand
ACTTTATCCTGCTCGAAGCCTTCCATCGGAGCGGTATCGTAGCCCAACACCTCGGCCATCAGCAGCATGTGCGTGAAGGCCACCATGACCTGCTTGTTTAGCCAGCCATGCATCTGGTCAGAGTTGAACTCGGTGAAGTAGTGCGGAATGCTCTCTCGCGATGCGGCGGCCAGGCTCTCGGACATGCCACCGCGAAGCCCGGAGTTGATTACGTCATCCAGGTCCTTACGCCAGGCGTCCGCATCGCCGCAGGCGACAATCACCGCACTGGCCTCTTCCACTTTGGCCTGGTTGAAACACGCTCCGCGCAGGCGGCGCTTCTGCTCCGGCTGCTGCACGACGATGAATCGCCAGGGCTGCAGGTTATAGCTGCTGGGGGCCTGCAACCCCGCTTCCAGAATCTTCCGCAGATCGTCCTGCGGAATCGGCTCACCGTCAAAGCTCTGGCTTGCACGGCGCTCGCGAATCGCCTGGGCGAGTGATTTGATTTCGGCGCGGCTCATACGTTCCTGTTCTTCTGCTCCCTCAAAAACGTGGCCGTGGCCCGTACTGCTCAGCGCAGGTTCTCCATCGGCTCCTCGGTAGCGAATGGGCTTGCCCCCGGAGACTCCGATGATACCCAGACTCCATGAAATGCTGAACGAAGCTCAGGATACGCGAGGACGAGCGTTCGTGCAGCCTCGGAGTTTCGTTTCCGCGTAGCCGCGGCATCACCGGCCGTGTCTACCTTGAGGTGTACGACCAGATCCACCTTCTCTTTGCTGGAGCTATCGTCGAAACCGAAGCCCGTAATCCGATACTCCGTCCCATCGGTCGCGCGCAGTACCAGCGGCTGGTCCGCCGAAACCCCTTTCTGCAGCACCGGCGGCGCGGCGGTCGACGCCTCCGTCTGCAACTTCTCCAGATGGGTGCTGCTCACGAACCCTACCGGCTGCAACAGTGCGGCAGCCTGCTGATAGTACAGCCACGCATTCCACGGCTGGTTCTGTTTTGCCATTGAGCGCGCCGTTGTCCAGTAGTACAGGCCGTCTTTACCGGCTGAGGTCGCAGCCTTAGGGAACAAGCCGGCAAGCTTCCACCCGCTCTCGTCGCGCAGCAGCATACTGATTTGCCATGGGTTAGGACCGGATGCATTGACAAGAGCAAAGGCGTACTTGCCCGCCGGCAGTCCTGCAATCGAGAAATCGGTCTCCGCCGAGCTCTGGTTCAGCGTGCAGAAAAACTGTCCCGTAGCTGCAGACCCATCTGAATTTGGTTTTAGAGAGGTAGCGTCAAGAAGCCACACGCTCTCCACCGCCAGCGCCGCGCCTTTCAATTTCGGGGCCGTATCCCCGGTCAGCGACGCCAGGGCTGCGAAATTGCCCGCAAGCTGCGCACTGCTGCGGGTCTTGATCGACGCCGCGTCATTTGCCTGCAGAGCGGCAGCCAGAGTGCGGGCCGCCGCGGCAATGCCGTCGCGCTCGGCCGCCTGCATCTGAGACTGGGTCGTGCACGTCTCTGCCGTCAACGGACCGGCGACCAACAGAACAGCAAACAGCGCAGACAAACGCTTCATTTCGGAACCCCGCCCGCGAATCTTTCGGCCATTGTCTCCAGCCAGTCCACGGCATTGATAGTCTAGTGGAATAGACGCGAAATGCGCCCGTTTCGCAGTCGATGAGCGTCTAATCCCTGTATATGCCGCGCAATCCTACTGTTCCCGGCGTTTTTCTCGTCCTTCTGGCCGCCTCTGCCCTCTCTGCGCAGGCACAACAGAAGCCATCTGCCACGCTACCGGCTACGCCGCCAACATCTCTTGCACCGGCTCCCGCACCTCAGGCCACGCCAGTCCCGCCTGCGGAGCCGCCGTCCATCACCAATGACAACGGCACCCTGACGGTAAAGACCCAGAATTCCAGCCTGAACCAGATTCTTCGTGAGATCTCCCGCAAGACCGGAATGAGCATCACCGGAGGCGTCAGCGAAGAGCGGGTCTTCGGCACCTACGGCCCCGCTCCAGCCGGCGAGGTTCTGCGCCAGTTGCTCGACGGCACCAAGAGCAACATGCTCTACCAGGAGGCCACGGCGACCGCTCCGGCACACCTGACCCTTACCGCCCGCCAGGGCGCGGTAACGCCTCCCAACGTCTTTTCGGCGACTGCCGATCGCTCCGGGAACAACGAGGACGAGCCGGTTATTCCCCGGTCCGATGCTGTACGCCCGGGGCCCCAGCCGGGTCCCTTCGGCTACGGGCAGCAGCCACAGCAGCCATCCGGACAACAAGATGGCTCACAGCCCCAGCAATCTCCGTCCGACTCCTCTACCCCGGACTCGAATACTCAGCAGCCGCAGCAACAGCAGCAAACGCCGAACGGTGTGAAGAC
>NZ_JBFRCY010000709.1:0-2365 GCF_052113305.1 Terriglobus sp. YAF25 | reverse complement strand
GTGTTGGGTGGAGCTCATCCGTTCATCTTTCTGTCTTAGGCAAGCATGAGGCGGGGCCAAAGCCCCGCCTCATGCTTGTACAGCTGCATTGAGACTACGCGTTCATGCTGACGGATTCCTGCTGCTTCAGCGCGTTCTCCGCCTTCTTCTGCCTGACGACCTTGTTGCGCTGCGAACGCAGCTTCAGGAAGGCCTTGGCCTCCTGGTACAGACGAGGAACATCGCGGTTGACGATCGCCTTCCAGATCACGCGGAAGGCCGCCTTCGGACGGAAGTAGTACTCGTCGTAGAAGCGATGAACCATCTCGAGAACATACTCGGTCGGCAGACCGSGGTACTCGATGTGCGCCATCTGGTGGCCGCTATCGTCTGACATGACCTCGTTGGTGATGAAGCCGTTCTTCTTGGCGTAGTCGTAGAACTCTGTGCCAGGGTAGGCGTGAGCGATGGAGACCTGGATGGTCTCGCA
This sequence comes from Terriglobus sp. YAF25, assembly GCF_052113305.1. NCBI lineage: Bacteria > Pseudomonadati > Acidobacteriota > Terriglobia > Terriglobales > Acidobacteriaceae > Terriglobus > Terriglobus sp. YAF25. The sequence continues at coordinate 1,896 of NZ_JBFRCY010000709.1, read as the reverse complement.
GTCCAGCGTTTTGGCGAAGTTGATCGTGTTGCGGATCGACTCCCTGGTCTCGCCCGGAAGGCCGAGAATGAAGTCAGCGTGGATGACCAGGCCGAGATCGTGGCAGTCCTTCACGAAGTCGCGAGCACGCTCAACGGTGGCGCCCTTCTTGATGTTCTTCAGGATCTGCGGGTCGCCGGACTCGAAGCCCACGATCAGCAGGCGGCAGCCGGCTTCCTTCATGGCCTTCAGGGTGTCGCGATCGGTGGTCACGCGCGAGGTGCAGGACCATGTGATACCCAGCGGCTTCAGCTTGCCGCACAACTCGATGGTGCGCGCCTTCTGAATGTTGAAGGTATCGTCGTCGAAGAAGAACTCCTTAACCTCGGGGAAGTTCTCCTTGGCCCACTTCATCTCGGCAGCGACGTCGTCAGACGAGCGCTTACGCCATGCGTGGCCGGAGAGAGTCTGTGGCCACAGGCAGTAGGTGCACTGTGCCGGGCAGCCGCGAGTGGAGTAGAGCGCGATGTAGGGGTGCAGCAGGAATGGGACGTTGTACTTTGTCACGTCCATATCGCGCTTATAGATCTGGGTCGCCCAGGGCATCTGGTCGAGGTTCTCGACCTGCGGACGGTCAGGATTGTGCTGAATGGTGCCGTCGGTATTGCGATAGCTGATACCGAGAATCTCGTTCAGCGGCTTGCCCTGCGCAAATTCGACGACGGAGAAGTCGAACTCGCGGCGGCAGACGAAGTCGATCACCGAGCACTCGTTCAGAGCGCGATCTGGGTCAGTGGTGACCGGCGGTCCGACGAAGGCGATCTTGATGCCGGGGTTGGCGTTCTTGATGGCCTGCGCCAGTGCATGGTCGCCGGCCCAGCCTACAGTCGAGGTGAACAGCACCAGGAACTCGTAACCCTTGGCGATCTCGATCGTCTCGTCTGCGGAGATATGGTGCGGAGGAGCGTCGAGCAGGCGTGAACCCTCGAGCATTCCAGCCGGATACGCAAGCCACACGGGATACCAGTACGACTCGATTTCGCGGGTAGCGGGCCAGCGGGAACTGGCTCCGCCGTCAAAATTCTCAAACGAGGGCGGGTTAAGTAACAGCGTTTTCAGCGGCATGGTAATACCCCTGATTTTACCATTCGGGGCTATGGAAACCGCCCCGAGTGCCAGTCAGGATGCCTGAGAAGCCTCGAATGGAACCTACGCAGGTACGCGCAGGACGCGCTATCTCATTTTCTGTCTAAGGGAGGTTTTGCCGGGAGGTGGCGGTGGTTAGACCTTTAGCGTCCACAAATACGAGCCAGAACTTCGGATGCAGGGCATAGAAAAAGGAGCGATAGACCAGGACGTGGTCGCAATCTCCAAGGGTGACGGTCGTTCCGTAGGCGGAACAGGGGCTGCTGATACTGCTAGGAGCTCCCATGGCTACTTTGACGACGGATTCCGGTTCCTGCGGAAAGACCTGGTTCAGACGAGCATCCAGCCGGCGGTCGTGATACACCCCGTAGATCACCCCTCCCACCAGTAGAAGGATGACGACCAGAAAAACCTTGCGCATTTCTGGTAAGAATGCGAATCAGGGCCTAGAGGTTGCCGCTGACGGAGCTTGTGGCAGCGTATTGTCGAGCCGGACAGAGCTCTTCAACCACTGTTCCAATTGACCGGTAACGCGCAGGGCGCTGATTTGGGTCTGACGAAGCGCGAGGTCCGCATCCAGCATGTCCAGAAACTTCTGTCGCTCCTGAATGCGTGCGTTCTGCTCATCCTTCGGGGTTGGCTGGGGAGCGTTCGGATTACCCGAACCCTGATTGAGTTGAATCTGCACCGCTTCCAGTTGCTGTTGCGCCAGGTCCCGATCCAGGGTGGCGATCTCGGTGCGTACGGCGAGTTCCGGCAGAGCGTTCACGG
>NZ_JBFRCY010000708.1:0-2366 GCF_052113305.1 Terriglobus sp. YAF25 | reverse complement strand
CCTTTGGTAACTCCCAATCTACAGTTGATGTACCTCTGAAGAAAGGCATCGCCAGCGTGGTTATGCCAGCGAATAGAGGATCGAAGATATCTGCCGCCAGCGGCGCCGTGGCAGGAAATGAAATCCATTGGGATGGTGGCCGGTGATGAAGCCAATTGTATGTCTGACTTCAGCTCTTCTTCTCTCGGCGACCATGCTCGCGGATGAACCTGCTGTACGCGTGGCTCCTCCCCAACTCCAGGGCTCCCGGCCGCTGGAAAAGCAGACCGAGTCCTCCGTTATCCGCAACTATCTGGAATCATGGAAGAGCCTGCAGGAAGCGCTTGATCAAAACCAGGCCGGTAAACTCGACCGGGATTTTGTTGGTGTGGCCAGAGATAAGCTTGGCGACACCATCGAGGCCCAAAGCCGGATGGGAATCCACACGCGCTACCAGGATCTTTCCCACGATCTACAGATTGTCTTCTACTCGCCGGAGGGTCTGTCGATCCAGATGACTGACAATGTCGAATACCGGCAGCAGATCTTTGAGAAGGATAAGGTTCTGGCCACGACCGTGGTCCGCCGGCGCTATCTTGTTGTCCTGACTCCGTCTGAGGTCCGTTGGCAGGTCCGGATCCTGCAGGCCGGACTCGACTGACAGGCCCATCATCCACTAAAGCAACAATGGCGGTCGCATCGAGCGACCGCCATTGTTGCGTCTGTAGTGCTTTGCTTATTGCGTTGTCTGATTCTGCGCGCTGGTAAGGTTCTTTCCTGGGCTCTCGGTACACTTCGGAATACCGGTTTCGATTTGTGAGCCTTCTTCGTAATCGTTCCAGGTCTGGACCAACATAAACGGAATCACCTGTCCGGGGGGGAAATACTCTTTCCATAACTCCAGCGCGTCCCGATAGGTTTGCCCGCACCGCGCAGAGATATGACGATTCAGGCTCCAGGCGGCCCTGGAATCGTCAAACTGGGGCCACGCGCCCCCGACGACGATCATGTCGGAGTACTTTTCCGCCATGTTTTTATAAAAGTCCCTGAGATAGCGCTCTCCCCAATGGCTTCCGTCAGCAGCCCATCCATCCGGACCGGGGTTCACCCACGGATAAAAGCCGTCGAAAGCTTCGGGATGAGGACCGGGAAGGTTTTCCTGCATCAACCAGGGAGGAGAACTCCACTTATTCACCGCACTCCGGACCTGTGCCCAATCGGTATGGCTGCCATGTGGAAAGACAAAGATAACCGGCCGCCCCTTGTAGGTCAGATAAGCCTCGTGACCGGGGGAGTTCGGTAGCAGATAGTTGTCATGAAAGGCCGTAAGGTCGGCAATCACCTGATCTGTTGCGCCCTCGTCCGTATCGCCCTCGTCGTACATCAGCGCGACCGTGAATTTCTCCTTCGCCGCAGCTTTTTGAATCACCGCGTAGCTTTGATCGATAAAGGGCTCGCGGTTTCCATACCAGTCCACCACAAATCCCGTGACGCCAAGCGACTTCGCTTTGCGCATCTGGGTACGTACCGTCTCAGCATTATTGGTCGAATAACCTACGGAGATATGTTTGGGGAGGCCGAACCACGCCTCATACACGGCCAGCGTCTGCGGCGCGTTTCCGGCTGCTTTATGCTTCAGTTCGACCGCTCGTGTTGCGCCGCAACCATGGAAGAGAAGAAAAAGGCATAAGCAAGAGAAGCTCGTGGCGAACGACATGCCCGTTAGAGGGCTCTCCGATAGCGTTCGGTTGCATGTCTTGCCGCGAATTGAACGGGTCAAACTACTGTGAAGTAAGGTTAGACGGTTATTGCATCCCGCCAAATATTGGATGAAAGCAGGCAACTGGAGAGAAAGCTAACCGCATCGATATCCCCATTACGAACGCTTCATTTCGGGGAGACAATACGTCTCGCTCGGTAGCAAGGACTCTTACCGTGTCTACGGGGTCGGTGGAAAAAAGTCTAAGAACGCGAATTATTTCCGGAAGCGTGGTTCTTCTCTCCGGCTCAACTCTCTCGGTCATTATTAATCTTGCTTATAACGTTTCTGTCGCCCACTTTCTTGGGCCAAAGGGATTTGGAAACGCAAATGCGCTTTACACAATCCTGACGCTCATCTCTGCCATCACTCTTTCGTTCCAGATCATTACCGCTAAGATCGTCGCGCAGCAGGGCGAAGGAGCCCGCCGTGACACGGTATACCGGACGCTGCATCGTGGCAGTTGGGTATGCGGTCTGCTGGTAGCTCTCCTGCTCCTCGTGTTCCAAAGTCAGATCACAACATATCTCGATCTTCCGGGTACAACCCTTGTAACGATCCTGGCGGTCGGAGCCGCCTTCTATGTTCCCCTGGGATCTCGCCGTGGATACATACAAGGGGCCTACGG
>NZ_JBFRCY010000707.1:0-2367 GCF_052113305.1 Terriglobus sp. YAF25 | reverse complement strand
GGTGTGAACACGCGGTTGGCCGACTTCGGACTCGTCTATAACCTTCCACACGAGGTGCGTTTGAAAGCAAGCTATTCGAGGCAGTTTTCAGCCGCCGGCGACAAGAATCTCTGGACGGCCAATATGACCTACAGGTTTTTGTTCCCGGCATGGAGGGGGAAGAAGTAATGCACACCAGACGAAATGGAATCCTGGCCTTCCTGCTTGCCATTGCCTTGCCGTGCTTTGCGCAGCAACCGCCGCCGACCGCCTCCGCCAAGCCGAAACCAAAGCGTACGCCCAGCGCAGGAGAGCTCGTCTTTCAGCAGAACTGTTCGCGTTGTCACAATGCGCCGCAGGGATTTTCACCACGCGTCTCGGGAACGATCGTGAGGCACATGCGGGTGCGGGCATCGCTCAGCAAGAAGGATGAAGAGGCTTTGCTGCGCTTCTTCAATCCGTAAGCTTCATCTTCCAGCGTGGCTACGGATTAGAGCGTTTTCCCTGTAGGGCTACCGCATCTATGCGCGTTTTCCGCAATGAAAACGCCACTGCGCGCCCCTTACGGGATACCCAGCAACAGGGAAAATGCTCTAGTAGATCTCATGATCTGACGGGCCATAAGGCTGACCGAACTTGTTCAGATGTTGTGTGGGCTTAGGGTGTTCAATCGCAATGTCGCCAAGGTTGATGTTCTCCGCGGCGATGTGGATGCGCCTGGTGTAGCGGTCGAGTGTCGGTTGGCGTTCGCCTTCTACCCACACACGCATCTCATACTCTCCTTCAGGTAGTCCTGTGAGACGAAACTGCCCACCGGTATCGGCGATGCCATAGTATGGCGTGCTGAGTGAGATGACGACTGCCGACATCTCCGGATGGATATTGCAGAAGATGTATGAGATACCTTCGCGTGAGAAGTTAACCGAACGGCTCGAGTTCGCTTCGTAAAGGCCCAGGTCAAATCGCTTGCCATCGAAGAGCGAGAAGACATTGTGAAAGAACGGGTCTGCGTTGGGAAAGGTCACGTTTCCGCCTACAGGAACCACTACAAGATGAGGCGAAAACATTTTGTTCTTCTGCAACATGACCGGGTTAGGGCCGGCAGGGAACGGAGGCGGTGCAAAGCTAAGTGGTTTGAGCCAAAGCACGGCTGGAGGAAGCTTTGCTGGGCGTTTCGCTGATGCTGCATCCGTAAGGCGTAACCGTGCGGTTGCCTCCGAGGCATGAGCGGAGGGCAACGCGTATGCGACAAGGCAGACGGCTGCGATGTTGCGAAGAAAGGCGCCTGTAGTCATCAGAATCGATAAGCCCCTGAGAGTCCAATTGCGTCGCTGGCATAGCGGTCGCGGCTTGGAAAAGTTGATTGCAGCCGTTTGTATTCGAGTGAGAACTGCAGGTAGGCATTTGGGCTGTAGATCGTATTCAGCATGAGTGTGCTGTTACGGGTCAGGCCCGAATATGTGGGAGCCGTAGAACTCGCCGTCCGGGACCGGATCTGCTTGCTGAAGGGATTATCGAGGCCATAGGCAATGTTGGTCTCAAAACGGCCCGTCTTGATAGCAAGCTGAGCCCATCCACCGACATCGTCGATCGGTTGAAGTACAGTGGCCCCTTCGTAATCGCGATAGATGAAGTCGGCATAGCCACCGCCGCCAAGTCCGCCCAAAGCCTGCCCACGATAGGCAGTCGAGGTGAGCAGAAGGTATTTCCCAATGGGAAGATGCAGATCGGCTGTGGCCGCCCAGGCGTCGAATCGGCTTCCATCGACTGCGCGATGCGGGCTGAAGTAGCCGCCAAGCCCAAACCGGGTCTCGCGGTCGACCGGGCCGAAGCTGCTGCCGGCGCGGAACTGAACACCGGGCCATCTGCTTCGCTCCGCCAGCGTCGAAGCGGAGCCGCTGGTAGCCGAAGGCAGCAGTGGATCACCAACGTCGATAAGAGCCGTCTGCAGTGTGAGCTTCGACGTTGGCGATAGAGGGATCGACTGGCTGACGCCAACCTGTGGATTCCATGTCCACAGATTTCCAGACCATGAGAGCGGGGGGACAGCTACCGAAGCGAGAGAAGTTGGCTCATCGGGAGCGAGGATCGTTCGGTCATACGAGAAGAAGGCCTGGGTATTCTTCCAGTCCAGAGAGGCCCGGGCGGTGCGCAGACGAATAAGACCTCCCGCGGAGTATTCCGAATTCGTAGTAGAGCCGAAGAAATCGGTCCGAATCTGTGCCCGGCTGGTCGCACCTAAGAGATGTGGTCCGCGCGCGTCAATCCCAAGCACGGTCTGACGCATCGTAAATCCTGTAGTTCCGCTACCTCTCAAGACATACGTCGGCGTGGCCGGCACATCGACACGACGCGTATTGACAAAGGTATTGAAGAGCACCATGCCGG
>NZ_JBFRCY010000706.1:0-5138 GCF_052113305.1 Terriglobus sp. YAF25 | reverse complement strand
GCCACGGGAACACGATTTCAGCGGTACCGTACGACCACCAGCGTTTCTATTACGTACGCGATCAACGTGATGTCGTCGTCGGCGCGGTGAAGAAAGAGCTGGGAATCCACCTCTCCGCAAACCATCCCAGCGGCAAAGACCATTTCGGATACTCCTATGACATGGTCGATTCCATCGAGGTCTGGAATTCATCCATCTGGCCAAAGAATGCCAATGCCATCATGATCTGGGACGACATGCTCTCGTCCGGACGCAAGCTGACTGGAAGAGGAGGCAGCGATGCGCATCATGGAGCCGCTCCGACACCGGAACAGGCGACGAAGAACACTCCACAGGCTGCATGGAATTACATCGGGACGCCGACGACCTGGATCTTTGTGAAAGATAAGACACGGCAGGGTGTGATTGATGCGCTGAACAGTGGACGCGTCTCCGTGAGTGCGAACCCATATGCCCCGCGCGTTGAGTTCTATGCGGACACCGACGGCAATGGTCAGATGGACATGATGATGGGAGACAACGTCAAAGCTACCGGCAAGCCGGTGAAGTTCAGTGTTCGCCTGACCGGAAATATTGCGCCCGATGGCGTCTATACCGCTCACGTGATCAAGAATGGGAACAAGTATAAGGACATCCAGATCACTGGAAAGTCTGGAAACGCTGGGTTTGAAGATGCTCCCCCTCAGATTGAAAGGACCTATTACAGGGTTGAAGTAGAAGGGCCTTCTACTCCCTATCCGCAGGTACCGAAGTCGACTGAGGGCAGCGGCTCCATGGTCGGGCTCTCGAATCCTCTGTATTTCAACTTCAACCCGAATTTCTAAAAGTAGGACGCACTTCGAGCCGGCGGTTTCCGAGACGTGAAGCCGTCGGCTTTCTAGTTCTTATAAATTCGTTCGGCTACCAGTTGCGGAGCGGAAGCATTCGCCGCAAAGCTATTTGCTTCAATGAGAAGTTCGAACGAGTGCAGATGCCCGTTCGCATCTCGCGCTTGTGCGAGTGCCGAGGCCATAAGCGCGGGGGTGAGGAGAAACGTTGTTGCGGCCTGTGTGCCGGCCGTATTGAGCCCACCGACGATGAGCACATGGCCCGTCGAGTTGAGGTTCGGCACAAAGGCAATCAAACCGTATGTGTGGTCTTTTCCCGGAGTGCCGTAGAGTTCGCGCTCTCCTGGTTGAGGATGTGCATTGAGCAGTCCCGAGGGCTTCGATGGGTCAGTATTGATGACCTGCCGGAAGTTCATCTGTGACGCGAAAAGCTGAATCCACGGGTTCGACTCGATCGATCCGATGAGTACTGCGTTTCCGGTACGAAGATCGTCCATACGCAGGTCCCGTGCGTATCGCACCACCATCCGGGCGGCATTGACTTCCTCTAGTTGAGACAGATGCGAGACGAAATCGAGGTCGACTACGCTGGTATAGCGCCGTGCGCCCAGCTTCAGAAGCTCGGTATCGGCCGCGTTGTCGCTGGATTGTTTCGGTTTACGGTAGTCGCCGTTGATATAGCTTGCGAGCGGAACCGGGCGCTCTGTGAGACGCTGCATGATGACCAGCCCATCATCAGACGGAACAACGTATGTCTCTCCATTGGAAGGGAAGACTTGACGCCAAAAACTGGAGGATGCCGCTCTGGCCGAGGAGGTGGCGATGCTGTCCTTTGCCGGAAACAGCGAGCGGCGCCTGGGAATAGCAAGACCGACGATCAGACCGAGACATAAAGCAGCCGCGGTCCCAAGAACCCACAAAAGTCCCGGTTTGACGGGGCGGTTCGCAACATCAGGAGGATCGTGTGAAACCTGGGGATTTTCCTGTGGAAGAGATTCTGCTTCTGGAACCGCCGCCGGTAGATCCGTATCTGCGGCGGACAGCAGCGTTTGAGGCTGCGTTTCTTCCTTGAGAGAGCGATCCGTGAAGTACGGGACATAGCCTCCCCTGGGTATATCTAAACGTAAAGACTCGTCTTTGCCTTCTTTGGCATAGTAGTCGTCGATACGTCGGCGAAGATTGCGGGCGTAGCTTCGAACGATATTGTCTTCGTTTGAGTCGTAGCCGGCCTTCCGGTCGAACACGAGGATGCCAATCTGCTGTTCCGTTACCTCATCGGTGCGATTCCGGATATGCCGGTCCACGATGAAGAGCAGGAAGCGAGAGAGCAGACGGGATCGTCCCAGGCTGCCACTGGCAGCAAGCGCTTTCTAACGTGGATGGAAGCGAGCGTACACGTCGTAAATCCGTGCTCAACAGGGGTGAAAATCGATTGTCTCCTATGAAAATCCCGTAAACAGGAAGTATCAAATGCTTACCTCGCATCGTGGCCACTCGATCATGAGGCTTTACACGGTTTTGTCCCCCTTGTGACGGCCTCTGGGGCACAGGGATCATCGAAGCAATCCCACAGTTTGATCGGACGTGTCGTTCACTCAGGCACCCGTCTGGGAAATATCTCCTTTGAGGTCTATGGAAGCGATGAAACCCTGGTCAGCTCGTCTTCGAGAGAAGCGAAAGACGCTCCGCATGACAATGGTGATGTTGTGCGCCGTTCTGTTCTCTGTCGTACATCTGTTTGCACAATCCGATCTCTCGGGCATCTCGGGAACGATTACAGATCCCTCTGGTGCGGTAGTTCGAGGGGCCATCGTCACGGTTACTGATGAAGCGACCGGTGTCGAACATCGAACGAAAACGCGGTACAGGTGAACGCGCAGGAGACCAGCATTCAGACCGACAGTACCGTCCTGGGCCGGGTCATCACCGCCAAGCAGGCCGAGATGCTTCCTCTGAGCGGCCGCAATCCGATCACTCTTGCTCTCTTGAAAGCAGGTGTGACGAGCACGAGCGGAAATGTCTCGAACTTCCAGTTCAGCACAGGCCTCGGTGGGTTGAATATCAACGGCGCTCGTGAACGCGACAACCTCGTCACCTACGATGGCGCCGTGGCCGTTCGTGTTCGTGCAAGCGGCGACTCCGTCGGCGTCGTCGATCTGGAGAACGTGCAGGAGGTCCAGGTACTGGCCTCAAATTACCCAGCCGAATATGGACGCTCCGTCGGCGGTCAGGTCCGTATCATTACACATGCCGGCACGGATCATTTTCACGGAAGCCTCTACGAGTATCTTCAGAACCCTGTATTGAACGCCAACACGTGGGTCCGCAATCACGCGTCCGCCAATTTTGATCCGACTTTGCCTCAGAGCGTCAAGTCGAACTTCGTCGCTCCCTTTACCTATAACCAGTTCGGCTTCAGCGTGAATGGACCCGCGTACATTCCGCATCTTCTGCCCAAGGGGAAGCTCTTCTTTCTCTACTCAGAGGCGTTTGTACACTATCCGGCTACGAATACCTCACCGGTGACGGTTCCCAATCCGGCGTTCCGGAATGGCGACTTCTCGTCCGTAGCGACCCACATTCGCGATCCCCAGGCGGCGGGTGTTTGCGACGCCAAGAATGGCGGTCCGGCGTGCTTTCCGGGAAACATCATTCGCAACCTCGACATCATCCCGACCGAGAAGGACTACATCCGGTTCCGTCTGACGCACTTCTACTACTACGAGAACAATCCGTTTTCAGCGACCTACGACCTCGTACCCCGCATCTTCAATCGCCCGAATCAAACCGGGTCGCTGGACTGGGTTCACACCTTCAACGCAAACACCATCAACGAGGTTCTTGTAACGGCGGCACATGGCGCTGACCGCCTGTCCATCGATACAAGCTCCGGCCTCTACGATCGTACGAAGTATGGAATCAACTATCCGTTCCTCTTTCCGGCGGGTAAGGATCTCGTCAACAAGATCCCAACGGTTCAGTTTGACAGCAGCGCCATCACCACGCTGGATGGCAGCGCCTATCCGTCCCACTCGCAGGGAATGGTGTTCGACTATGCCGACACCTTCACGCGCATTATCGGCAACCACACCCTCCGTGCCGGTGCTCTGTATGAGCGTTCCGGGCAAAACGACAACGACCAGATCTCCGGACAGAACAGCGTTCCAGGGCAGACGAACAATCAGAACGGAAAGTTTGAATTTTCAAGCGCCAACCCCGCTGGAACTGGACTGGATACGGCCGATGCAGCGTTGGGTCTCTTCCAGAGCTATGCGGAGGTTGGTCCGCGTGCCGAAACTCCATACCGCGCAAACATGTATGAGTTCTTTGCCCAGGACTCATGGAAACTTACGTCGAAACTTCACGTGGACTATGGCATGCGTTATTCCATCGTCCGGCCGTTTTACAGCCTTTGGAACAACATCGGCACGTTTGATCCGGCCTTTTATTCCGCGGCGAACGCTGTGAAGATCGACAACAAAGGCAATCCGATTGCGGGAAGCGGCGATCCTTTGAATGGAACGGTGCTCTTCGGTTCTGGCTTTACTGACAGCGCAAAGAAACATGTACCTCTTGCAAACACCGGTACGGCAGATCGTACGCAGGTATCAGCGGCGGAAGCGTCGATAACCCGGGTGGCGGTGCGGCAGGGTCCTTTCCTACTATCTCAGGCCGCATCGACCGCAGCTCACCGCAACCTGAGGCTTATGTTTGGAATCTGTCTGTCGAACGGCAACTACCCTTCAACACGGTACTTGGAGTGGCCTATGTGGGGCGTCGTGGTCTGCATGGCCAGTTCCAGGCGAATCTGAACCAGGCGCCGGTCGGCTCTGTAACGGCAGCCGCAGCGGCAAAAATGAATATCAACTCCTATCGTCCGTATGCCGGTTACGGACCGATCACGGTAGTCACTCAGGGATCGGGCTCTGCCTACAGCGGCTTCCAGGTGGATCTGAATCGGCGCTTCCAGCACGGGTTGAGCTTCGGAGCAGCTTACACACTGGCCCATGCTACCGACTGCGGATCATTTCAGAAGAACTTCCTGCCGAATCTGCTGGACCCCAAGTATCTGTGTGGCACGGCGGATTACGACATCAAGAACGCTGTAGCCATCAACGCCATCGCGGAGATTCCGTTCCATGGCCATAATGCATTCGCTCGGGAGGTGCTGGGAGGGTGGCAGATCACACAGATCTACAACTTCCAGACCGGAGTTCCTCTATCGGTGACGACTTCGACCGACATCGCCGGAGTAGGCACGGGTGGAGGTGCACAGTTCTATTCCACCGCTCCGGGCGTGAGTACCAACGC
>NZ_JBFRCY010000705.1:0-3276 GCF_052113305.1 Terriglobus sp. YAF25 | reverse complement strand
CTCCAGCGCCAGCAGATATCCGGTTGAAGTGCCTGACTTCGTCAGCGCCTGGCGCAGCAGATCCGCGGCATTGACCTTCATGTTCTGCGGCAGCTTGCGGCTGAGGAAGGGAACCAGAAGAAAGCCTAACTCCTTCGAGGCGCTTAGCTGGTCGATGTGAGTATCGCGGAAGCCGATGGTCTCACCTTCCGCCTCCGGCAGCATGGATACATCGGCATCTGTCGTTAATCCCACCCCGATACAAGCGCCGCGCAATCCAGCGCCCACGCGGGATCTTGTGTGGACACTGACGATGATGCGGTCATCTTTGAAGCTGACGTGGGGTTTCTCGGCGTAGACGTAACAGGCTGAAGCGCCATCGCCGCGCAGATAATAGCGGCCATCGGGTGTATTGAATAACTGCTGTTTCAGGGTGCGTTCCAATGCATCGGCTGAGATCTTCAGCTCAATGGCATGAGCGCTCGCCGCCATTGCCAGAAGGAAGAGAACAACAATCCGTCGCTTCACTCTTTCAGACTAGAGCATTTTCCCTGTTGCTTGGTATCCCGGAAGGGACGTGCAGCGGCGTTTTCATCGCGGAAAACGCCCATAGATGCGGAAGCCCCACACGACACCTACAGGGAAATGCTCCATCGTGCCCAAACGCTTTCCGGAAATGGTCTTATTTTGACCCGAGCGCTGACACCGTGCTGTCGGAAATTGTGGCCGGATTCTCCTGGTGCGGTCCCAGGCCCAGCTTGATCAGTGCGCGTGAATCCGGTACCAGCTTGGTCTGCCAACCGTTGTCAGATTGCAGCTTCTGCATTGCGGCCTCCGTTGAAGAATCCCAGTGGCCGCTTGGATCGCCATTCAGGTAACCCGCCTTGATTAGCGCCTGTTGAATCTCGGTAGCGCGGTTATCACCAATGCCACGCTGGCCGGGCTTGAACGTGGTATGCCGTATCGTTCCCGGCTTGTTTGATTTCTTCTGGACATGTGGAGCCGTTGGACCCCGCCGCGAACGCATCATAGCGTGAGATGGAACAGCGGTAACGACTGCAAGCGCAACAACAAATAAGACTTGGGAAAGACGCATCATTCCAACACCTGCAACGCCTGGTATCAGGCGATTTCCAATTCTGTCTGACCTTGATTTGCATTCAAGGTTACTGACAAAGTAAACCCTCGGCAACAGAAAAAGAAGCGGCGCAAAGGGCGGATTTCCCATTTTGCGCCGCTCTTTTCTGCGAGTGGATTGCAGGGCTACGGCAGGGTACCGCCCACGTAATTGTTGCCACCAGTCGGTGAGTTCGGCGTACGAACCAGGAAGACCACATCATCACCGGATTTCAGGCTCTTGATCGCGGCCTGGAAGCTGGCCATGTCGGTCACCGGCTTGCGGTTAATCTCAACGATTATCTGTCCACGGCCCAGCCCGATCTCGTCTGCAAACGATCCCGGCTTCAGGGCGGAAACGATAACTCCACCTTTGATGCCGAGCTTGGTTGCCACGTTGTTAGGCAAAGCACTGACGGTCAGGCCCAGTTTATCGGCAGAAACATCAGAGGATTGCGCCTCTTGTGAGTCGTCCTGCCCATTGCCATTGAGATCGGCAAAAATCTTCGCGCGGTCACCGATGGAGACTGTCGTTGAGGCTGGTTTACCGTCGCGCAGATAGCCGAGCTTGACTGTCGATCCCGGACGGCGGGCAGCAATGTCGTTCACCATGTCATCGCCGTCCTTGATCTTGCGGCCGTCGATCGACTCAATCACGTCACCCGGCTGCAGCCCGGCCTTCTCCGCCGGTCCGCCCTTGCTGACGGTGCTGACGATGACGCCCGAACCGTACATGCGGGAGACTGCCGAGGAGATGTTCGACTGGAAGCTGATTCCGATCGATCCACGGGTCACCTTATGTTCCGGTCCGATGAGCATGTTGTAGACATTGACCACGGTGTTCGCTGGCATGGCGAAACCGCAGCTTCACATAAATCTTGTCGGCTTTCTCCACCACGTGATTGTTGGTGATGATGTAGCCCTTTGAATCGACGATGAAGCCGGAGCCCAGAGCTCTGCGTTCGCCGCCCGCGCCATCATCATCCTCGTCATCACCACCGCCAGGATTTCCGCCGAAGAACCGGTTAAAGAAATCCTGCATATCCTGCTGATCCTGACTGCCATTACCGTTGCCGCGGCGGCGACGCTGCTGGGCAGCCTGCTTTGGCAGGCTCTCGGTGTTGATATTGACCACCGCGGGTCCAACCATCTTGGCAATCTTCGCAAAGCCATTGCCCACGCTCTGGGGCTCAGGAATACGCAGAGGCGTCGCGTCTGAGGACTCCTGCGCTTCCTTGCCATGAACCTTCGCGGTCAGAACTGAGCCGGCCACAATGCCGACCGACAGCGTTGCCAGCAACGCGAAGGTCGAGGTCAGACGCCGGGCCTGAATCCGTTCCCACAGTGACATCTTTTTCTCCATGTAGTTGTGTATCCCTCAATAAAGCACGCGCGCCAAAGACACCATGCAATACGCCAGTATATCGCCGAAAACGGGGAAATTTGTGCTCGGCGGCATTCGCAGGTTTAGACGCTGATTAACCTGAAAGGTGTTTTGTGCAATTCCGGCGGTGGTCTGGCCACCTCATCTGGCGGCATCCAGCAAGATCAACAAAACACGGCGCAACGCCAGCTCTCTCCCAGCCGGGTCGAACCACTCGCTGTGGGTATGGATGCCCCCGGCGATGCCTCCCGCTCCTACCGCAATCGCCTCCCGTCCCAGGGCCAGCGGCACATTGGCATCGGTCGAACCGATGCGAAGCTCGGTACGCAGGCGAAGATGGCGGTCTACCGCATGAATGGTCTCAAGCAGAGCAGCCTCTGTGGAGAGGGTTCCTGCCGGGCGGTCGCCGATGGTCGCCACATGGAGGCTCAGCCTGCGGTCGCCGGCGTCGTCATTTGCTTCAAGAACAGCATCTTCAAGCGCGCGGTGGACCTGGACCTCCAGAGAGATCAGTTGGTCCATATCGACAGAGCGCAGGTCGATGAGGCAGCTTGCACGCTCGGGTACTGAGGTGACGGACATGCCGCCCTCGATACGCCCGATATTCCAGGTAGTACGCGGCTGACGCGGCAGTTTGATTCGCTCCATCGCAGCGATCGCCTTGCTCAGTACGACAATCGGGTTGGGAGCCCCTGCCTCTGTCCAGGAGTGCCCGCCCGGGCCGGTGATAGTGGCCTGAAGTCGGCGGCTGCCGATGGCGCCAACGACCACATTCTCAGTCCCCGCCCCTTCCAGGC
>NZ_JBFRCY010000704.1:0-3409 GCF_052113305.1 Terriglobus sp. YAF25 | reverse complement strand
GTCTACATCAGTGATGCGTCCCATGGCGTAGACCCGACGAAAGGGCCAATCCTGGATCAGAATCTGTCTAGCAGAGGAGAAGTGCGCATCGGCAGGTCGTCCTTTATCGGCTACCGCGTTTGTGTAATGCCAGGAGTGGTTTTGGGAGAACATTGTGTGGTGGGCGCCAACGCGGTCGTTACCAAGTCGTTTCCCGCCTACTCTATGGTCGCTGGTGTACCCGCACGGCTCATCAGGAGATATAGCTTTGCTGAAAAAAGATGGGTTGATTACAACGAGCGAGACCAAGACTAACGTCTTTGCAAGATGCTTCAGCTCCCACGAATCTAAATCACAAATTACTCGCGGGGCTCCCTTACATCTTCTCGATGCGAGCGGTCCCTATACTCACCCAGCTTTGACTCGTGAAATCGTATTGCCGAATAACGACGGCAGGGTTGCCGGCTGCGACCGAGTAATCGGGGATACTCCGCGTAACGCAGGAGTTTGCGCCGACGACACAGTATTTGCCGATACGCACATTGGGCAGGACCACTGTGCCGAAGCCCAGAAACGAACCCTCGCCGATCTCAACGAAGGAATCGTCATCAAGGATGCGTTGCCCGATGGGACGCGTGTCGTGAATGTCTGCATAAGGATGCGTGATGTCGACGATCGCGCAGTGTCCCGTGATGCTGACGTTATCGCCGATCGAGATGCGTGAGTGGCACATGATATGAACGTTCTGCTCGATGTTCACATTGCTGCCGATCCGCAGCTCCGGAACACGCGATGGCTTGTCCAGGATGGCATCGAGACGCACTCCGTAATTGATGCGGACCCGGTCTCCGAGGTGAACGAAACGGGCGTTATAGAGAGAGGCGGGCCGGACGATCACACAGCGCTTGCCCATAGAACCCACGACGTAGCGGTAAAAAAAACGTGTCTTAGCGTGGTGGTAAACGAATTTAAGAAAGGTCAATTTTTCAAAAAAGGGAAAATTSCAGAACTCCTGCAAGCGTCTCATCATCGGCCTCGGCACATGCCAGAGGTTATATACTATATGCTGGAATTGAACCACTTACACCATCCTGCGGAAGGTTGATCCTTGAATACACTCATCACCGGCGGCGCTGGCTTCATCGGGACACATCTGGCGCGCCTCCTGTTGGCAAAGGGCCAAGAAGTCACCCTCCTCGACAACTTCCTTCCTCAAGTCCATGCCGGGGATGAGCGCCTGCCTGCCGATCTTGCTCCGCACGTTCGCCTCGTTACCGGCGATGTCGCCGATCAGTCCGCGATGAGTGATGCGTTGCTGGGAGTGGACAGCGTCGTTCATCTGGCCGCGGAGACCGGCACCGGTCAATCGATGTATGAGGTGATGCGTTACGAGCGGACGAACCTCGGTGGGACGGCTACCCTCTATGAGTTGCTGGCCAAGAACCCGCATCATAAGGTGGAGCGCATCGTAGTCGCTTCATCGCGGGCGATCTATGGAGAAGGCGCTTACCGGTGCGAGAAGGATGGCATTGTGTATCCGTCATCGCGGTCGGTTGAAGATAAGATGGCGGGCAAGTTCGATCCTCTTTGCCCGGTATGCGGCGAATCCTGTGAGACGGTTCCCACCACGGAATCGGCGCCTTCGCAGCCCTCGTCCTTTTACGGTTTGACGAAGCAGGTGCAGGAGCAGACGGCCATGATGTTTGGCCAGGTACTCGGCATTCCTTCCTTCGGATTGCGCTACCAGAACGTCTATGGACCTGGCCAGTCGCTCAAGAATCCTTACACCGGGATTCTTGGCATCTTCTGCAATCTGGCGCGGGCTGGACGCAAGCTTGAAATCTTTGAAGATGGCCAGGAAAGCCGCGATTTCGTCTATGTGGACGACGTCGTGCGGGCTACTGCACGGTGTCTTGAGGTTACGGCCAACGGTTGTCACGTGGTCAATGTGGGATCGAACGAGCGCACCACGGTGGCGCACGTGGCGGAGCAAGTCAAGTCGTTCTACCAAAGCTCCTCAACCCTGGAAGTCACGGGGGCGTTCCGGGATGGAGACATGACCCATAGTAAGTTCTGCCTGATTGCGGTAGACAACGCCTCGACCGATGGCACTATCCCCCTGCTCCACGCCTATTCCGGCGTGGAAAAGCTTGTCATCGCGAACCCAACCAACGTAGGCGTGGCGGCGGCGAACAACCAGGGAATTCGCGCGGCTATTGAGATGGGTTGCGAATATGTCCTGCTGGTCAACAATGACGTGGTATTCAATCCGGAACTCTTTGCGCAATTAGTGCAAGGGCTGTCTGACCATGGCTGCGATATGGACACGCCTTTGATCTATTACATGGATCCGCCAGACAGAATCTGGACTGCGGGAGGTCGCTTCGAGCCGAGCTTCGGGTTCCGGATATGCCACCGGGGGGCCGATGAGCAAGATCGCGGCCAGTACAGTCATCCGGAGAAGATCGATTATGCACCCACGTGCTGCGTACTGATTCGACGGGAACTCTTTGCGAAAATCGGGCTGATGGATGAACGGTATTTCGTTTACGGGGACGATGTCGATTTTATGTACAGGGCAAGACAGGCAGGGCTGGTCATGTACTACCTGCCCCAGAGCAAACTCTGGCACAAGGTAGGTGGATTGACCGGCGGAAGTATCTCCGACTTCAGCTTTTACTATAATGCGCGGGGACGGGCGCTCTTTCTTCACAAGCACTTTCACGGCCTGGTACCGTCATTCTGGATCATGCTCCATATCCTTCAGGATTCAATACGCGCGATCCTGCATAAGAGCTTCCGTCATGCGCGGAAGGTAAAACAAAAGGGAATGCGCGATGGGAAAAAGGTAGCGCTAGAGCAGCTTACGCAATGAAAGTTCTGTTCGACGCCACATGCGTGACGAAGAATAAGGCTGGCGTGGGTGTCTACGCCGCAAACTTACTTCGAGAGCTTGCTTCGATGCCGAGCAGCCTTCAACTCTTTGTCCTGGCCCAGGATGACGACTCCTCGATGGATTTCGGCGGACGCCCCAACGTGCGTACGATCCGCGTGCCCGCGAAAATCTTTCGCATCCTGCCCTTTCGCTTTCTTCTGGAGCAGATCATCCTACCGATCCTGGTGCTTTGGCACCGCATCGACGTGGTTCATTCGCCGCATTATTCGTTGCCCCTAATGTGCTTCGGGGCACGCCGGATCGTGACGATTCACGACATGACATCTTACAACATGCCTGAATTTCATTATCGATCTAAGGGCTTCTACTATCGGCGGTTTATCTGGGCCTCGGCACATCTAGCCGACGGGCTCATCTTCGTCTCGCATTCCGCAGAGCGCGACTTCCGATCCCGTTTCAACCATTATCGGAATGACAGTTGGGTCATTCATCACGGAAAGAGCGAGGCCTTCCGTGCCAATCTTGAACCGGACC
>NZ_JBFRCY010000703.1:0-2385 GCF_052113305.1 Terriglobus sp. YAF25 | reverse complement strand
AGACAAAGGTCTCATTGAGATCATCACCTGCGGCGCAACGCATGGGTACATGCCTCTGCTGGGTACCGATGAAAGCGTACGCGCACAGGTCCGGACTGCCGTCGCTACTCATAAGCGGCACATCGGCAAACATCCTCGCGGCATCTGGGTGCCAGAGTGTGGCTATCGACCAGCCGGCTTCTGGAACTACCCTGTCCCCGACGACGATGGGGCCACGCATCCGGGCTACGATCGTATCGGGGTTGAACAGGCTCTCAGCGAATCGCAGATCGAGTACTTCTACGTCGATACTCATCTGGTCGAGGAGTCCGAACGTATCCCTTCCCCCTACGAGCTGCTCAACGGACAGGTGCCGCGAGATGAAGCCACCATCCAGATGACTTTCAACAACCATCGCGGGCTCTACCAGCCTTATTACGTCGATGGTCCTTACGACAAGCGTTACGCCACGACTATCTTCCCGCGCGATCCGCGCACCGGCCTGCAGGTCTGGTCGGGCGAAACCGGCTATCCAGGCGATGCCAACTATCTCGACTTCCACAAGAAGCGCTGGCCCGGTGGCCATCGTTACTGGCAGGTCACCGGCCCCAAGCTCGATATGGCCTTCAAGATGCCATACTGGCCGCAGGAAGCCGCCGAAAAGGTCAAGGAACACGCCAGCCACTTCGTGCACCTGGTCTATGAAGCGCTGAAAGACGGCTTCAACGACTCCATCCCGCCGGTTCTGTGTGCGCCCTTTGACGCCGAGCTCTTCGGCCACTGGTGGTTCGAAGGTCCGCTCTGGCTCGAAGCCATCGCCCGCACTCTAGCCGAATACCCCATCGGACTCGAGCTCATCACCTGCTCCGAATATCTCGACAAGTACCCACGTGCCGGCTTCATCTCGATGCACGAAGGTTCATGGGGGTCCGAAGGCACTAACCGCGTGTGGATGAACCCGGAGACCTCCTGGACCTACAACCACATCTATCCCGCTGAACTGTACACCCGCGACATCGCAACCGCCGGCAAGTGGAAAGACGGTGGTCTCGGCGAGCGCATCATGAAACAGCTCTGCCGTGAGTTGCTGCTACTTGAGTCTTCTGACTGGCAGTTCCTCATCACCACCGGAGCCGCACGCGACTACGCCGAGAAGCGCTTCAATGTGCACAAAGATCAGTTCCTGGAGATGAAAGGCATCTGGCAGGCCTTCGAACAGAACGGCGCCCTCAACGAAGTCCAGGACCGCCGCCTCTCCGAACTCGAAATCAGAGACTCCGTCTTTCCCGACATCGATCCCAGCTTCTGGGCCGCAGGCGCTAAGGCGAGTTAAAAGTTGCAAGTTAAAAGTTAAAGAGGGACGGCATCGGCTGCCGTCCCTCTTTGCTTTGTCCCGAAAAGGGTTGACCTTGATTTGTGCCTCGACAGCCTCGGTTCCCACAGGGGTACCGCTTCAACTTTTAACTCGCCAACTTCTGCTTTTTGCCGCAGACAGATCCAATGGCAGCGGCCATCTTCCATTTGCTTTACCCTTAAAAGATGGGGCAAACAGCTCCATCCAATAATCGGTGTGCCTCAATGATTTCCGTCACCACAAAGGCACCGCTTCAGCTTTTAACTTTCAACTTTTAACTCTTCCAATGGCTGTCGCACTTCCCACACTCCCGACGCACCGTTACAGCGTCCTTCACCGCTGGCATCTGCTTTCGCTCGATGCTCCGACGGTCGCTGTCGTGTGGACTCTTGCGGCGGCGCGCATCACCCACCACACGCTTTCCTGGTATGTACCCGGAGCCATGTTCGTCGCGGTATGGCTGGTCTATGTTGCCGATCGCCTGCTCGATTACAAACAAGGTGAAGAGCTCGAAGCCAGGCACCGCTTCCATGGCCGCTTTCGCCGCCGCTTCGTGATCGCCGCCATGATTGCCCTGCCTGCGCTTCTGGCTCTGATGTGGAAGATGCCCGCGGGCGCCTTGCTCGCCTACATTCTGCTGTGCGCTCCACTCGCCCTCTACTTTGCCGCCATCCATAAGACCCGCCTTCGCCAGAAGGCTCCTAAGGAGGCGGTCGTCGGCATTTTCTTCGCAGCAGCGGTCTTTCTACCTGAGTTCTTCACGCCGCGCGTGGCTATTGCCACCACCTTCTTTGCGCTGCTTTGCTGGCTGAACTGTGTCGCTATCCATCGCTGGGAGAATCCGCGATCGTCTAACTGGAGCGCACGCAACTTCCGCCCGCTCATCCTTATCCTGGCCGCCGTCTGCGCTCTTACGCCGTTCTCTCCCGCACCCCACCCCTTCGCCATCCTGAACCTGTGCACCGCCAGCTCTGCGCTTCTGTTGCTGGCACTGGACTGCACCCGCCGGCCTATCTCCTCGGTCACACTGCGCGCCGCGGCTGACGCGGCGC
>NZ_JBFRCY010000702.1:0-2393 GCF_052113305.1 Terriglobus sp. YAF25 | reverse complement strand
CTGCAGGCATTGAAGCACACTTCGCCGTAGGAGTTTAGGCGTCTCAACAACCGGCACAGGTGCGCCTTGGAATCTGGGGTACACCATACGCCTGTTCACATAAAAAAACGAGCCGTTTCAAACATATTGACGTACTTAAGGTATCCGTGATGCTAAGGACTAAAGTAGTCGCAATTATTACAAGCTCAAGGCCATTTATTCAGACTGCCGAGGCTACGCTTCAATCCGAGGGACATCTTGTTGAGGTCTTCGAATCCCTGAAAGAAGCCTTGGCGGCTTGCCAGACACGCCATTTCGATGCTGTCATTTTGGACGTTTCCGCACGTCCTCCCAGAGATGAGACTTCGTTGTCGAGACTTAGTCAGCAGGTGGGTGCGCATCGCATTTGGCTGGCGCCCCCCCTGGGTCTGAGCCCGTGGGTTCAGGATGCAGAGACGCTTGGGATTCACCACTTCCTCAAAGCCCCGGTTCAACGCCCTGAGCTCGAAGAGATGCTTACGGAACTCTCCCAGTTGGCGGAGGAGTTTGCAGTTACTCGCGAGGCGGATCATGACGTCCGGTCAACTTCCGGGCGCTATCATCTGGAGGAGATAGGCCATAACCGCTACTTTCTTGCAGCCTCGCCGGCCATGATGCGAATTTACGAGAACATTCGCCTGCTTGCTGCCGTTGATGTCCCTGTACTTATCCTCGGGGAGAGCGGCGTTGGCAAGGATGTCGTTGCCAATCTCCTTCACAAGCACTCTCGCCGCTCGTCGCATACCTTCAGCTCTGTCAATTGCGCCGCCCTTCCCCCGGACCTGCTTGAAAGCGAGCTCTTCGGCTATGAGGCGGGCGCCTTTACCGGGGCCGTCAAGGCGAAACCCGGTAAGTTCGAGCTGGCCGATCGGGGAACCCTCCTGCTGGACGAAATCGGCGAGATGAGCGCTCCGATGCAGGCTAAGTTGCTTCACGTCCTGCAGGACGGCCGTTACTCCCGTCTCGGTGCACGGACTGTCTCAACCGCCGATGTCCGGGTGATTGCTGCCACGAACGTTAACATCGAGAATGCCATCACGGATAAGCTCTTTCGCGAAGACCTCTACTATCGCATCRGCGCCTTCACGATCAATATTCCTCCGTTGCGCGAACGGCGGGAGGAGATTCCGTTCCTGGTGGAACAGATGGTTAAGCGGCAGGCCGCTCAGTTCCAGCAGGACCCGGTCTATATCTCACCACGCATCGTCTCGTTGCTGCAGGAATACCACTGGCCTGGAAACCTGAGGGAGCTGTCCAATGCCGTCATACGCATCCAGATCCTCAAGGGTAGCGATGCCTCCGTCGCCGATATCGAGAGCAAGGTAATGGGCCGTGCCACCATCACGGAGCAGGTCTGCCCGACGGTTGAAGGAGAACCCGATGCCAGCGTGACCCATATGCGCTCCATCGTCCGGAACTTCAAGGACCAGACCGAAAGCCGGCTGATACAGCAGGCACTGGAGGCAGCTCGCTGGAATCGCAGGCACGCCGCTGCCGCGCTTCGCATCAGCTATCGCACCTTGCTTTACAAAATCGACCAGTATCACTTGAAGGAAGCTAGAGCACCAATGCGGTTTTCAACGGGTCACTAAGGAGCACCGGAGACCGGGGTACCATAGCAATCAGCTTCGCGAAGATTGGGCTTTAGCGCTGGGCTTTCCTCATAAAGGGAAGGCGCAGGGCTAAAGCCCATTATGTTTGTCCTATCAGAGGGCTGCTGGAGACCTGGGGCGGTAGCCTGAGTTAGCATAGAGCGCGTCTGCCCCCGCGAAGTTTGTTCGCCGGGGGGACGCTTATGGAGTCAGGTTAGATAGGAATTAGAGCCCACATGGGCTCTAGACCAGCGCGGCCTTAAGGCTTCCACTCGCCTGAAGTTGTTCCTTCTGCCATGCGATTGTCTTCATAAGACCGATCTCGAGTGGCACCTCCGCGCGGAAGCCAAACAGTCGTTCTGCCTTCCGGATATCCGGAACTCGACGGCGGACATCCTCGTACTTACGTCCTGCTATCTCGTTGTAAGGGACGAATGTAATACGTAGCGCTCCCTCTTTTCCACTCAAGCGATGAATGCTGTGTGCCAATTCCAGGATTGAGATCTCAGTATTGTCCCCGATGTTGACGATTTCGCGATTGGCATTCTGGGATTCGGCTGCAGCTACGATGCCACGCGCCGTGTCCTGAACAAACGTAAAGGATCGCGTCTGCAGGCCATCGCCATGGATGGGTATGACCTCCTCCCGCAGGATAGCGCTGATGAAGACAGCCTGCGGGCCTCCCCACCAGCTCAGGTTCTGACGTGGCCCATACGAACCAAATATCCTCAGAACGGTCGCATTGATTCCTGCTTCTTCCGCCATGGCAAGCACGAGGTGTTC
>NZ_JBFRCY010000701.1:0-2405 GCF_052113305.1 Terriglobus sp. YAF25 | reverse complement strand
GCGCCAGGGCAATCCCGAAGATCGTGGCAAAGACCGCAACCTGCAGGATCTGACCCTCGGCAATCGATTTGGCGATGTTCTCCGGAAAGACGTGGACCAGGAAGTCCTGCCAGTGCATCGGAGCTGCCGGCGGCAACGCTCCGCTGGCAGCAGGCAGCGTCAATCCCACGCCCGCCTTGCTGATATTGATCGCAGCCATGCCGATGGCGAGCGCAAAGGTCGTCACCACCTCGAAATAGATCAGCGCTTTCACACCCATGCGGCCTACCTGCTTTAACTCGCCGTGGCCGGCGATGCCGTTGATGAGGGAGGCAAGAATCAGGGGTGCGACGATCGTTTTGATGAGACGTAAAAAAATGTCTGAGAGAAACTTCAGGTTCGAAGAAAAAACCGGAGCATCATGGCCTAATTCCCCGCCGGCGAGCATCGCAAAAAAGATCCACGGCGTTATCGAACGGCTTTTCCAGGCGAAGACGGCAAGAAGCCCGAGTCCGAGCAGACGACACGCCTCTTCCAGCGTTAAAAGAGAAGGAGAGACAGTTGCAAGACTAGCCGCCGCCGCGGCAGTGAAAAGAGTCACACCGCCCACGGCCAGTGCTTGTTGCATTTTTGGAAGAGCCATCGTGCGGAGCATATCATCTGTCTCGAAGAGAGGTTTCTGGAGATGCGTCGATCATTCCTTCTGCTTTGGGTGGCCGTGACCGCCGTGGCTACCCACACTGCCACCGCGCAACTAGGCTTCGGGCAGAGCAATCAGCCGAGCCAGCAGGCGCAAAGCCCCTTGACAGTGCCGACCCTGTCACCAGGGGTGGTCTTCCTGATGGAACTGGAAGGCCGCTTCAATCAGGCTGTTGAGAAGGGCGGCGGCAAAGCCTTCGCGAGCTGGTTTGCTGATGATGCCGTGGTATTGAACAACGGACGTGCCGCTACCTTCGGCAAGCTTGCGATTGGCGAGCAGGCAAAGTGGGACCCCAAGGACTATCAGCTAACCTGGCAGCCGCAGGGCGCGCAGATGGGTCCGAGCGGCGACATGGGCTTTACCTGGGGACATTACGAGGGGCATTCCAAAGATAAGAATGGTCAGCCCGTTGTTGTGGAAGGCCGCTACATCACCATCTGGAAAAAGATCAACGGCGAATGGAAGATAGCGATGGATGCAAGTGCAAACGATGCGCCTCTCGCCGGCGAGTGCTGCGCGTTGCCTAAGCCGGGCAGCGCAAAGTAATCCTTAGAGCGCGTTTCTAAAGTTCGCGCCATAAGGAGTGAAGAGTATTTGCTGTCCGAAGCATTGAAAAGCAGGTCCTTCACTTCATTCAGGATGACATCATTTTGGTGCGAATCTCAGAAATACGCCCTAACGCAGATTGCTGCTGGGCCGGCTGGGTAGCGTGAAATAGAACGTCGATCCCCGTCCCAGCTCGCTCTCTACCCAGATCTCACCGCCATGCTGTTGCACGATGGATTTGCAGATGGCCAAGCCCAGGCCGGTGCCTCCTTTGGCCCGCGAATCCGAAGCATCCACCTGCTGAAAACGCTCGAAGATCAGATCCAGCTTATCCGCGGGAATACCACGACCCTGATCGTGAACAGCGATGCAAGCTTCACCATCCGCTTCATACGTGGCAGCAAGAAATATTTCACTTTCCGCAGGCGAAAACTTGATGGCATTGGAGATCAGGTTTGTCAGCAACTGCAGAATGCGATCCGGATCGGCCCAGGCAAAGACATTCTCTGCCTGAAAGCGGAATCCAATCCCCGCCTTTGCAGCCGATGTCTGCTGCAGGTCCGCTGCACGATGACACAAGTCGCCAACCGACACGTTGGACTGATGCAGTTCTGCCTTGCCGCTGCCAATACGTTCCAGTTCCAGGATGTCGTTGACGAGATTGATCAGCCGGTCCGTGTTTCCGACGGCAATATCCAGCATCTGCTGCGCTTTCTCCGGCCGAGACTGTAGCACGCCGCTGGCAACCATCCCCAGCGCCGCGCGCAGTGACGTGAGCGGCGTACGCAACTCGTGCGAGACGGTCGAGACGAACTCATCCTTCATCTGGTCGAGCTCGCGGCGCGCAGTGGTATCAGTAAAAGCGACGACGACACCCACCGCCTCTCCATCATCCAGCAACGGTGTTGCGACGTAGTCCACCGGCACGTGCGTGCCATCCTTCCGCCAGAAGATCTCATCATTGACACGTACCGGCTCAGAAAGATGGACTGCCTCCTGGATCTTCGATCCCTCCGCCGGCTCCGGCGAGCCATCCGCGCGCGTATGGTGGATGGTCTCATGCAGGTTTCGTCCGAGAAGATCATGCGGCTTGTAGCCGAGAATCTGCGCTCCGGCCGGGTTGACCACAGTGATTGTGCCTGCCAGATCGATACCCAGAATGCCGTCACCAACGCTGGCC
>NZ_JBFRCY010000700.1:0-2737 GCF_052113305.1 Terriglobus sp. YAF25 | reverse complement strand
CATCACTGATGTAGACGTAGTTGCTTAGGACGCAATCGTCTTCGATAGTCACCCGACCAATTGCGAAGATGCAAGAGAAGTCTCCGATATAAACGTCGTTCCCAATCACGATCTCCGGTTGGAACGATTCACCTGCATAGCTCGTAGTGGCCGAAAGCCACGCATGGTGTTGAATCGAGGTCCTTGCTCCGATAGAAATAAACCTGTTTCCATCTACATGGCGAGGCCATCTTATGATCGAGCCGTCGCCGAACTGTTTTAGGCCGCGCGGTGTAGGATGGCGAAATCGACGAGCCCTCTGGTAGATGGCTTTGGCAGCCGGTACTTAAAATGCTCTAGTGATTCACTGCCCGAAGCGGCGGAGCTTGCGTGCGAAATATAAGCCGAAAGAGTCGTAGAAACCATAATGGTCGACCTTGCAATTGCATATAGGATTTATCCGGGGGTGTCGTCCAAGCCCGCTGCCTGGAGCGACGATAAGCTTAAGCTATCTCAGTATTGCTTGTGGTCGTTTAAGAAGTCGCTCGGTTCGCTACGTGTCAAGATTTGGGCGCTCCTCGACGCCTGTCCTCCTGAATATGAGGCCCTTTTTCGCAAATACTTCTCCGATGAGGAGTTGATCGTCGTCAATCTCGACGCCATCGGCAATTTCGCTACTTTCTCGATGCAGATCGACTTGCTCCTCGATCAGACCGAAGCGGATCTCGTCTACTTTGCCGAAGATGATTACATCTATTCCCCCGGAGCACTGGTTGAGATGGTCCGATTTGCCCGTGAAAACCCGGACGCTGACTTTGTGACGCCCTACGATCATTCTGATCAATACCAGTTGCCCACGAGATTTGAGCGGCATTGGATCCGGGCTTCCGGCGACCGTCATTGGCGGAGCTCAACATCGACCTGCCTTACGTTCCTTGCAACGAAACAAGCCCTGTGGCGCACGCGGAAGGTTTTTCACTCCTATGGACGCCTCAATAACGATGGCAGCCTTTGGATGTCAATTACCCAGAAGCTGGGTCTGCTCAATCCATTCGTCTATGCAGCCGACCCACAGCTTCGGAAGCTTTGGTGTAAGGCGTGGTTCTCAGGCTGGCGGCAAATACTTTTTGGACGTTCCCGCCGCCTTTGGAACCCAATGCCAACTCTCGCAACGCATTTAGAGTCCACGTGTTTGGCACCCCTCGTAGATTGGGAGAGCGAATTCCGACGGGTCGAGCAGCAATTCGCTGTTGAGAATCCGGATCTCGTTTTTGAAGCTGAGCGCGAAACATTGTGACCTCAAGGCAGGAGAAGCTCATTGTTGTTAAGAATGCCGCCGCAAATCTGGTGCGCGGTGGGGCTTCCGCGGCTGTCGCGTTCTTCCTTCCTTCCTTTCTTACCCGTTCCATGTCGACCGAGGCCTTCGGTGCCTGGTCTCTCGTGCTGCAGTTGAGCGCCTATGTCGGGTATCTCGATTTTGGTATTCAAACGGCCATCGCCCGCTTTGTCGCCCATTCCTCTGAGCGCGGCGAATCAGAACATCGCGATCGCATCGTCAGTACGGCCATGGTTTGCCTGGCCTCCTCCGCCTGTATTGGTTTGCTTGGGTTAGCACTCTTAGCGGCCTTTCTCCCTCATCTCTTCCCCCATTTACGCGGGGAACTTTTGGTTAGCGTTCGGGCCGCCGTCATTCTGGTAGGTGGTTCGCTCTGCATCGGCCTGCCTGCATCCGTCTTTGGCGGGACCTTTGTCGGACTTCAGCGCAATGAAATTCCGGCCGCGATTATCGGTATCTCACGGCTTATAAGCGCAGTCCTGCTGGTCATTGTTGTGCGCCACCATGGGAGCATTACTCAGATGGCGTCGGTCGCGGCGTTTGTGAATGTGGGGTCGTACGTTGTGCAATACCTTGCCTATCGAAGGCTGAGCCGCCGCCTCGCTCCCCCTATATGTCTCTCGCTCTCCAGCGTCTCCAAGGCAACCGCATTCGAAATTTTCGACTATTGTTTCAGCCTCACCGTGTGGGGTTTTGCGATGCTTCTCGTCACAGGTCTCGACCTTACCATCGTCGGCATCTTCAGCTTCGGTGAAGTAGCCTACTATTCCATCGCCGCCACCGTGGTTACGTTGCTGGCGGGCTCGTTCGGCGCGATCTTTGGCGCCATGGGGTCAACCGCAGCCGTTATTCACGCCCGCGGCGACCGGGCGGGCCTGGGCAAAATGGTCGTGGGTGCCACTCGCATGGGCACAGCGATGTTGCTGGCAACCGGATTGCCGCTGATTGTCTTCGCGCACCCCCTGCTCCGCGTCTGGCTTGATGCTCAGTATGCCGCCAAAGGCGCGATCTTGTTACAGGTGCTGGTTGCCGCGAATATCATCCGCATGACCGTGACGCCTTACGTGCTGGCGATGATCGGGAGTGGAGACCAGCGCCGCGTGATCCTGACTCCGTTGCTGGAAGGCGTGAGTAACCTGATCTTTAGCGTGCTTCTGGCTCGTTCGTTTGGGGCGATCGGCGTTGCGGCCGGGACGATGATCGGTTCGCTGGTCGGTCTTGGCGGAAATCTCTTCTACAACATGCGCCGGACGGCGGAGATCCAGATGAGCATCTCGGAGTACTTCTTCTCCGCGCTGCTTCGGCCCAGCCTGTGTTTCCTGCCAATCGGCCTTGCCGCCGCGGTCTGGCGATTTCTTCCCCCGAACCTTGTCGCGGTTCGTTTTGCCTGTGGAGCCATCGCGGCAGCCATTAGCGTGGGGA
>NZ_JBFRCY010000699.1:0-2419 GCF_052113305.1 Terriglobus sp. YAF25 | reverse complement strand
CACTTACATGCTCGGCCGGTGGCGCCGCCGCAATGACCGAACCGCCGCGCGCTGTCTGGGCCCGGTACTCCTGTAACTGCGTTGGCAGCTCCGCCATGGTGAGGACGGGCCCGGAAGAGATAGCGCAGGCACGCTCAATCGCGTGCTCCAGCTCCCGCACATTACCTGGCCAGTCGTATTCGTGCATCACACGAAGCGCCTCGTCGGAGACGACATAGTCGACTCCATCTTCACGGCGCATGCGCTCCAGGAAGTGGGCAGCGAGCAGCGGGATATCGTCGCGGCGCTGACGCAGCGGAGGAACCCGCAGATTGACGACGTTCAGCCGGAAATACAGATCCTTGCGGAAGGTTCCCTGTTCAACCATCGCCGGCAGGTCGCGGTTGGTGGCAGCCAGGATACGGGCGTGCACGGCAACGGGCTCGGATGCACCGATCGGACGGACTTCCTTTTCCTGAAGGGCACGCAGAAGCCGGGTCTGCATGTCGAGAGGAAGGTCACCGATCTCATCCAGAAAGACTGTGCCATCGTCCGCAGCTACCAGCAAGCCATCCTTGGCCTTGTCGGCACCGGTAAAGGCGCCTTTCACGTATCCAAAGAGCTCACTCTCAATCAGGCTCGGCACCAGGGCGCCGCAGTCCACGGCAAGAAAGGGGCGGTCAGCGTGAGCGCCGCCCTCATGGACGGCGCGCGCAACCAGCTCCTTGCCGGTTCCGGTCTCACCCAAGATAAGTACCGGGTGCGACGATTGCGCCACCTTGGTGATCATGCGCGAAAGCTGCTGCATCGCGGCGGTATTGCCGATCAGCAGGCTCGACAGAGAACGAGACTCTCCGGTCCCCTCCCGCAGGCGGCGGGCTTCCAGCTCAAAGGTCCGGCGGCGCCTTGCGCGGTCCAGAACCTGCATCAGTTCTTCCAGCGCAAAAGGCTTAGTGAGGTAGTCCGAGGCGCCGTTGCGCATCGCCTCTACTGCGGAAGCGACCGTGGCAAATGCCGTCATCAGGATGACGACCAGCTCCGGATGCGCCGAGCGGGCACGTTCCAGGAGATCGAGACTGCTGCCGCCGGGCACGCGAAGGTCGAGCAGGACAATATCGATCGCCTGTTCATTAAGAATCGCTTCGCTCTCGGCGATGGTTCCCGAGGCAAAGATCTGGAAGCCGGCACTCTTACCGATTTCACAGCAGGCGTGGCGAACGGCGGAGTCATCATCGACGACTAGCAGATTCATGCCATTTGGCGGTGCAACGACAGAGCGGGCGGGCTGAGCTGTTTTCCAGCGGGGAGCAGGAGTTTGCATAGACGCTTGACCTCTCATCTCAGCCCTCCATGAGAGGAAAAAAGACGGAGGATTTGGATAGGGTTGGCGGAACAGCTCAACAAGATCGCCCGCATTGGCAGACACCTCCAGAGAGCTTGCTTATACCACGACAATATGGATATTTTCACATTCCTTGTACCAATTTGGTAAGTGATTCAAAACAAAATAAAAAAAGTGTGCAAAAGAAAGCACCGGGGCTGATATGGCCCGAATCTTTTGCAGGCTTACCCGGAAACTGTCCGGAGACGCTCCCAAAATGGTCCTGCCTGAGCTTCTCGACGGGAATCGATCAACGCTCTTTACAATCGCTGCATGGCAACTCCGTTTCTTCGTCCTGGCGATCGTAAGGCTGATCAGCTTCGTGTCACCTCCCTTACCCCCGGTTTTGTCGGCATGGCGGAGGGGTCGGTTCTGATTGAGGCCGGCTATACGCGCGTGCTGTGCAACGCCACCATCGAGAATGGTGTTCCCGGCTGGCTGCGCAACTCCGGGCGTGGATGGGTAACGGCCGAGTATGGCATGCTGCCCCGGGCGACCCTCACACGCACCCCGCGCGAGGCAGAAAGAGGCAAGATCGGCGGACGCACCCATGAGATCCAGCGTCTGATCGGACGGTCGCTGCGCTCTGTGGTCGATATGACGGCGCTCGGCGAACGGACTGTGATTCTGGACTGCGACGTCCTGCAAGCTGACGGCGGAACCAGAACGGCGGCAATCACGGGCGCGTGCGCAGCACTTGCCATGGCGCTGAACAAGCTGGTGGAGGCAGGCACACTGCCACGGAACCCCATGCGCGAACTGGTCGCGGCCACCAGCGTCGGCATCGTCGAAGGCAATGTGCTGCTCGATCTCTGCTATGAAGAGGACTCGCAGGCCGAAGTGGATATGAATGTCGTCATGACCGAAAGCGGCGGCCTGGTGGAGACTCAGGCGACAGCAGAGCGCCATCCTTATACCCGGGAACAGTTAGGTACGATGCTGGACTTTGCGGAGATCGGCATTCGGCATCTTTTTGAGCTGCAGCGGGACGCTGTCCGATAATCGCATCTTCCCGCGATTATCGAACGCTTGTTGTACAGTGGTAAGCACGAATTCGAC
>NZ_JBFRCY010000698.1:0-2423 GCF_052113305.1 Terriglobus sp. YAF25 | reverse complement strand
ATTAAACCACAGCCGGACGAGCGGCGTGATTGAGGGCGTGTCATCAAACTCCCGACGCCAACTGGCAGGAGTTTGACGGCATGCCCTAGTCCAGAAAGGCCATGGTTTTGATGCCGGTGACCTCGAACCTCTTCCGGCAACGGATATTTTTGCAGCCGACCAGGTCATCGCGCAGCACCATGTAGCTCTGGGCCTTAGCGAAGCGGGCGCGGTCACGTTCGTCGGCGCGGCCCTGCAGCGCAGGCTTTTTGCGGCGGACCAGCCAATTAAGCTGGTATTCCTGGGCCTGGCCGCAGTGGGGACAGGTAAGTGTATGGTTGCGGGACTCTGCCCGCTCATTGAAAAAATCGCGCTCTTCCATGGGCACTGCACCTCAATCAGCGACCCAAAGTATTGCATAATCGGCAGGGGAATTTCCCGTGATAGTAGGAGTTGATGGCACGTCCTAAGGCAAAAAAACAGGTATTCTCGGCAACCAAGGCAGTCAAAGCCAATGCGCGCGAGCGTGTCGGCACGCCGCCGCCATCGCAAACGCTGCCCGACACCAAGGCAAAGGCCGAAAGCCGCAAGGCGAAACATAAAGAAACCCTGGCCGACCTGCTCTCTGAGAAGGAAGCGTAGACGTCCAAGGGCAGGTAAGGAGTCTTGACCCAAATGAAGTCCCCCCTCTTCGCTGTTGTCCTGTTATCCGCCGCCACCATCGCCGCGCTGGCCCAGACGCCAACGCTGCAGATCAATAAAGAGAACCGTACGATCTCGGTCTCCGCCTCTGACTCGGTGACCACCGACGCAGATCTGGCCGTCGTGCATGTCGGCTACCAGGTGCTGGGCCGCGATGAGCAGGGCACCTATGCCGAGGGATCGCGCATCTCCAACGCCATCATGGGAGCGCTGACCGCTGCCGGTGTAGAGAAGGCAAGCATCGAGAGCGAGAACCAGAACCTCTCGCCATTGAACGACTTTGAGATCAAGCAGCTTCCCCCGGACCGCGCCGCGAACCGCTTCCGCCTGGTCCAATCCTGGAGCGTGAAGACCTCGCCCGAAAGCGCCGCCAAGGTGCTGGATACAGCCGTGAAGGCCGGGGCGAACCAGAGCGGAGCCATCGACTGGCAGTTGAAGGACGAGGCAGCGCTGGAGGCACAGGCTGCCGCCAAGGCGCTGGCCCACGCACAGCGTATCGCCGAACAGATGGCCGCCGGCCTGCATTCGAAGCTGGGATCGCTGGTCTACGCCAGCAACGAGGCTCCGCAGATTCCAAGACCTATACCCATGGCGCGCATGACCATGGCTGCGGTTCCCAGGGCTGAGGTCCAGCCGCTGGCAATCAACAGCCGCAAGGTGGAGCGTTCGGCCACCGTGACTGCCATCTTCGCGATCGAATAGAGCACGCCCCTTCCGGGATACCAAGCTGCAGGGAAAATGCTCTAAACTTCCGCCATGCCAGCGACCGACCTCAGACCCACGCCCGAAGCCGAGATCATCTTCAAGAAGTGGATTGCTCACCTGAACGACGAGTTCACCCGGCACGAGGGCTATGACCGCCGCGCTGAGATCGTCCGCGATGAGCTGCACCAGATCGTTCTCGGCCGTCCGCACGGCGGTCGCCTGAACTCCACGCTCGTGACCGAGCTGCCGATGAATGTGCTGATCGAGTCACTCGACCCGCGCAACCTCACCTTCGAGGCAGAGCTGCTGCCGGAGGTAGATGCGGCACGCTTCTACCCGCGCAAGCCGCTGCTCTTCTTCTGGGAGGCCTTCGACCGCTCGCCGCTGGGGCTGAATCACTGGCTGGGAAAAAGGTTCCGCTGCATGCTGGCGCGTCACATCTTCGCCTCGGCCGGCAAAGGCCTGGAGCTCTGCTCGGGCATCCGAATGACCTTCGGCTACAACATCACGGCGGAGGAGAACACCCTAATCCGCCGCGGTGTCATACTGGACGACCGCCAGCCAATAACCCTGCGCGGCGAAGTTTTAGCCAAATAACTGAAATAACCCAGGTCCCCGGGGTGCCCCAGGTATCGGGGTCCCCGGCGAACTTGTTTCGCTGGGGTGGTGTCCCATGGGGACCTGGGCATTCGCGCTTCGCGCGAATTGTCTTGCTTAAGGGGACGGCTTTTAGCCGTCCCGTTCCAGCTATCCATTGGAAAGGGGCTTTCAGCCTCTGAGGGCGGGATTGCGAAGCACTGCTACCATCACAGTAAGAGCCATCCATGAATCAAGAAGTCATTCTGATCCTGTTCGAATTTGTCGTTCTTGTGTTTGCCTTCAGCATCCATGAGGCCGCGCATGCATGGATGGCGAACCGCCTTGGCGATCCCACAGCGCGGATGCTGGGACGTGTCACGCTGAACCCGGTCAAGCACATCGATCCGTTTGGTTCGGTCATCATGCCGCTGATCGCGATGTTCTATCACATGCCGCTC
>NZ_JBFRCY010000697.1:0-2425 GCF_052113305.1 Terriglobus sp. YAF25 | reverse complement strand
GAACATGCGCCCGGCCGTCATGTTGTAGTCGTAGACGTCTTTGACGGCGGCGGTATCGCCTTCAATCGAGACCGACTGCACCTTGCGGCTCTTSTATTTGGCGGTGACGTTGCCTTCGTTGAACTGGAAGTTGGTATAGCGCAGGCCCGGCGAAACGGCGGCGACGTGCGGCAGATCCTTCATTGCCATGGCGTCTTCGTAGGTCAGCTGCTTGCGCGTCAGCATCTCAGTCGAGGGCCGGCCGAAGCCGAACTCGAAACGAAAGACCCACAGCACATTGGTGCCAAAGCTGGCGACCGCGTCCGAGACCTGGCCGTTGAGGCCATTGATCACAGACGAGATCAGAATCACAGTGGAGACACCGATGACGATGCCAAGAATGGTGAGRCCGCTGCGCAGCTTGTTGGCGCGCAGCGTGTCCAGCGCCATAGTAACGGTCTCTTTGAAGTCGCCAAGGTTCATTTAGAGCTCCGACCGCAGCGCAACGATGGGATCAAGCATGGCTGCCTTTCTTGCGGGATAGACGCCGAAGAACAGACCGACGGCGGTGGCGACAAACAGGCCGGCGAAGATACTCCAGACGGCGAGCGATGAAGGGAAACCGAGGGCCGCGGTGACGCCCTGCGCGACACCGATGCCTCCGATGACGCCAAAGACACCGCCGACCAGCGAGAGTGTCGCGCTCTCGATCAGGAACTGCAGCATCACGTCGTTCCGCTTGGCTCCAAGCGCCTTGCGGACCCCAATCTCGCGCGTGCGTTCGGTAACCGAGACCAGCATGATGTTCATGATGACGATGCCGCCGACCACCAGCGAGACACCGGCAATGGCGACGGCCACGGCTTCAAAGCCGCCGGCGATCTGGTTCCACAGGCCAACGAAGCTGTCGTTGGTGTCGAGGTTGAAGTCATCCTCCTGGCCCGGGCGGTTGTGGCGCTCGCTGCGCATCAACGTGCGGACCTCTTCCACGGCGGCGTTCAGCGGCTCGCCCGTGGATCCGGCCTTCGCGTAGATGGTGACGGTCTTCGCGGTACCGTAGCTGCGCTGGTAGGCGGTGATGGGGATAGCGACCCAGTTGTCCTGACTGGCCCCGAAGCTCTTGCCCTGCTTCTCGCCAACACCGATCACCGTGTATGGAACCCCATCGACGCGAATCTCCTGCCCGAGCGGGTCATTGCCGCCGAGGACGTTGTCCTGAATGTCGGTCCCAATGATGGCGACGTGCGAGTTGTGCTCCTCCTCCGTCGGTGTAAAGCTGCGCCCCGACACAATGTTGAGGTTGTACATAGGCGGCATGGAGGCGGTCCATCCGCGGATGTCGGTATCAGTGGTGGAGTGTGTGCCGGAGACGACCTTGCCGGTCGCGCTCTGGAGTGCGCCCACGGCCTGGCAGCGATGGCAGTGCTCCATGACGAACTGGTAGTCCTCCAGGCGGATGATCTTCCGCTTCTGGAACTTCGAGTACTCGTCGTACGAGGAGATGACGCGCGGCTGCTTGCTCACGGTAAAGACGTCGGCGCCGTAGCGGTAGATCTTTTCGGCGACGTAGACGTTGGCGCCGTTGACCAGGGTGACGACAGCAATCACCGAGCCCACACCGATAACCACGCCGAGCAGCGTGAGTATGGAACGGAGCTTATTGGCCCACAGCGATTGCAGGGCGATCTTGATGGCTTCGCGGAATTCCATGGGTGGGTGATCTTTGTTCGATAAGGGTACGTCAGAAACACGGCAGAAGTTTCGTTGGATTGCTCTCCCGGTGGGTATATTCCAGAGCTTCCTCATTCCAGGGGCGTTTTTCGCGATGAAAACGGGAAAACGCTCTAGAATGAAGGGAGCAGATGGGGCCGGATGGTCGCTGCCGGCTTCGGCTGGGAGAGGAAAGTCCGAACTCCGCAGGGCAGTGTGCCGGATAACGTCCGGGACTGCATCGTCAAGGGTGCAGGACGGCTAGTGCCACAGAGAAGATACCGCCCCGGGTAACCGGGGTAAGGGTGAAAAGGTGCGGTAAGAGCGCACCGCGCAGTCAGTAATGGCTGTGGCAGGGTAAACCCCACACGGAGCAAGACCAAATAGGCGGGGAGATGGCTCAAGACCCAAATGGGGCCATCGCGTGCCGGCCCGGCACGTTAAGGTGGGTTCCCGATGCGGTTCGCCGCAAAGGGCCGAAACTCGCGGGTAGGTTGCTGTTGAGTGTCCGCAGTAATGCGGCGCCTAGAGGAATGACCGTCTAGAACAGAATTCGGCTTACGGGCCTTGTCTGCAAAACACGGCCCCGGGACATGGATGTGTTCCGGGGCCGCCATCTTTTGAGTTGAAAGTTCCAGGTTGAAAGTTGAAGACGTACGACGGTGGAGGCCTGGGTGTGCCGACACATTCAGACAAGCCATACACCGGGTGCCCCAGGTCCCCATAGGGACATGGG
>NZ_JBFRCY010000696.1:0-2426 GCF_052113305.1 Terriglobus sp. YAF25 | reverse complement strand
GATCAGGGCTCCGCTGGGACGCTGCGGAATCTCACCCTGGTAGTTGGTGTAGCCGTCGAAGATGGAGTTCATCACGATGGTGCCGCGCGTTTCGGTCAGCATCTCCGAGCGCAGGCCGATCAGGCCGCGGCTGGGAACCTTGAACTCCATACGCACACGGCCCTGGCCGTGCATCTTCACCATCTCGCCTTTTCTAGGCCCAAGCTTCTGGATCACGGTTCCGGCAAACTCTTCCGGAACGTCGATGGTCACATACTCCACCGGTTCCATCAGGGCGCCGTCGATGCGCTTGGTGACGATCTCAGGGCGGCCGACCATCAGCTCGAAGCCTTCGCGGCGCATCATTTCGATCAGCACGGCGAGCTGCAGCTCACCACGGCCCAGCACCTTGAAGCTATCGGGTGAATCGGTCTCTTCCACGCGGATGGAGACGTTGGTCAGCAGCTCGCGGTCGAGGCGGTCGCGCAGGTTACGGCTGGTGACGTACTGGCCGTCGCGTCCGGAGAAGGGCGAGTTGTTGACCGAGAACTGGATGGCGATGGTCGGCTCGTCGATGGTGATCTTCGGCAGCGGCTGCGGATTGTCCACACCGGTGATGCTCTCGCCGATGGTGATGCCGGCAACGCCGGCGATGGCGACGATGTCGCCGATCTGGGTCTGCTCGATGTCGGTCCGCTTCAGGCCGGCAAAGCTGAACAGCTTGGTGATCTTGGTCTTCTGCAGTGTTCCGTCCAGCTTGGCGACGTTCACTTCGTCACCGGTCTTCAGATTGCCGTTGAAGACGCGGGCGATGGCCAGGCGGCCAAGGTAGTCGGAGTAGTCGAGGTTGGTCACCAGGATCTGGAGGGCGCCTTCGTGATCGCCGACGGCCGGCGGAATCTTCGCGAGGACGGTGTCAAACAACGGCTTCAGGTCGGTGCCGGGCTGGGCCAGGTCCATGGTGGCGGTACCGGCCTTGCCGTTGGTGTAAACCACGGGGAACTCGAGCTGGCTCTCATCGGCGTCGAGGTCGATGAACAGGTCATAAACCTCGTTCAGAACTTCCTGGGGACGGGCATCGGGACGGTCGATCTTGTTGATAACAAGGATCGGAGGCAGGCCGGCCTCGAGAGCCTTGGACAACACGTAGCGGGTCTGCGGCAAGGGACCTTCGCTGGCGTCGACCAGCAGGACGACACCGTCCACCATCTTCAGGGCGCGTTCTACTTCGCCGCCAAAGTCGGCGTGGCCGGGGGTGTCGACGATATTGATCTTGGAGTCGCCGTAGTGGACGGCGGTGTTCTTGGCCAGAATGGTGATGCCGCGCTCTTTTTCGAGCTCGTTGGAGTCCATCACGCGCTCGGCCACGGCCTCGTTCGCGCGGAAGGTGCCGCTCTGGCGCAGCAGCGCGTCAACCAGCGTGGTCTTGCCGTGGTCGACRTGGGCGATGATGGCGATATTCCGAATAGGCGTAGTGGCGTTGCTCACGGGAGTGGATCCTGTTCTGAAAACTTGAGTTTTGCGGGGAACCGGCAGGAATCTGCCGCCTCCAACAGTTTACCAGCACGGGCTGGCGGCACGCCGTCGGGGAGGCTAATCTTTCCTTATCTACCCTATGGAGCCACGTTTTACAGCAGACCCTCGTTCCGTCCCCGGCGACTTCTACGTCATTCAGAATGAGTGTCTGGGCTGCGGCATTCCCCAGAAGATCGCCCCGGAGCTGGTGAACTGGGTCGAAAGTTCGCCGCCGCACTGCGGCTGGATGCGCCAGCCGGCCACGAAGAAGGATCTGAAACGGGCGATCGAGATCCTGAAACAGCAGGACTTCGGCTGTCACCGGTATGCAGGGACGGACCCGAGGGTGCTCCAGAGCGTTCCGGAGTGCTGTGATTATTTCGTCCAGCCGGGAGTGGAGATGCCGCAGCAGCGGGTGAGCTGGTGGCGGAAGGTGTGGAAGAAGCTAGCTGGCTCCGAGCGCTGAAGGCGCGTTCTATACCAGCCTGGGGCAACGCCCCAGGTCTCCGGGCACATTCAAAACCAAAGGGCTGAAGGCCCGCTCTATAATTCCGCAGCGAAATTTATTGATACACCTTACTTGTTAGTTTAAGTCGCGCCAGACGATTCGTCCCGCACGCACATAGATTTCGGCACCTTGAAGAGAGGTTAGAGCCCAGTCGGGAGCGCCTGGTGCGCTTCTCCGTGAAACAAGCTTCAGCCCGTTCGAGAGCTGAAGCTCGATCTCCGGAATACGACCGATCCATCGCACTGTTTCGATGGTTGTTCCGGGTACCGGGCGTAAGAGTCTGTGTGAGTACTACTTGATTTTCGGAGTTATTTATACGAGAAGAGAGTATGTCACGTTATCTTCCCTATTCTCCAGAGCAGGGTTATCTTGTTCCGCCTCGCGTGGACGAAGTTCTGAGCGCGGATCATCTGTGTTTTTTCGT
>NZ_JBFRCY010000695.1:0-3072 GCF_052113305.1 Terriglobus sp. YAF25 | reverse complement strand
ACCCCCACCACCCTGCTTTGGCTTGTAGCAGCTCTTACAGTAAACCGGCCGATCGCCGCGCGGCTCAAACGGAACGGTGGTGGTTTGTCCGCAGCTGGCGCAAACGACCGTTGTTCCGGTGCCCATGCCGGAGCTGTAACCGGCCGTGTGTCCACTATCTTGCTGGCCATACGACCCTGCGCTTTGCTTCGCTTGGCGGCAAGGTTTACAGCGCTTGGGCGAAGAGTAACCACGCTCCTGAAAGAAC
Source organism: Terriglobus sp. YAF25 (assembly GCF_052113305.1). Taxonomy (NCBI): domain Bacteria; kingdom Pseudomonadati; phylum Acidobacteriota; class Terriglobia; order Terriglobales; family Acidobacteriaceae; genus Terriglobus; species Terriglobus sp. YAF25. Next base: position 2,825 of record NZ_JBFRCY010000695.1, on the reverse strand, counting down.
TGCTGTTCCGTTGCGGTAAATACAAATTCCTGCCCGCACTCGCTACATTGAAGTGTTAAATCGGCGGCACTCATGGATAACCTCACTTGCAAGTGTACCGCCCCGTGAGCATGTTTGCGGCGGACAGCATGGGAGCAAATTCGGCACCCTCTCAGATGACACCCCCTAAGCCCTGAAGTCGCCAGTTGGGAACTATCTTCTTCTCAGCTCTCTTCTTGACATCCAGAGCGGTCGCAGTCAATATTCCTATGCCGGAGCAAAGGTTACTGCTGGCTTACATGACGACCAGCCCGGTGAAGAAGCTCCTTTCCTGCCTTTCCTTTCCCAGATATGCACGGATGTACTCGTAGCCCTGTGGCCGCTCCATCTTTGTCACGGATGAAGCGCGCCATAGTCCGTTGATCAGGATAGATAACGGCGCAGACTCTGGAAACACGGTTATCCACGCCTGATTGAAGACCTGCGTTTTCTGCCTTGTGGCGGTAGGACGCTGCAGGAGGGGCCTCTATGCCCTCCGTACCCGAAAGGATAAATACCGTGTCTACTCCCGATAACACCGCAGACTCGTCTCTCGCCAAGACGCGCTCCAATGTCGTCACCATTAACGATCTATCGAATGCAATCAGCAGCATCAGTTATGTATCCGGGTCGCTGGTCATCACTGACGGGCAGCCCTCTCAAACTCCACCGACCATTAGTTTTTCGGACGGTACGTTTACCATCACGCTGGAGGCTGGCCGCGAAAAATCCACGCCGGTTGCAGACGCATTTAATTCCAATTGCGGCAACGATAGCGCGAAGGAGTATGCCCCCTTTGGAGGCGGCGAGACGCCCGAAGAGCTGAACTTTATGTTTGCCGTGGTCATTCAATTTTCCATTGGCGCAGCGGTAACCGTTTATCTCGGGCAAGGGCACGCTGCGGCGAGGAACAACTGGTGGATTGGCGGTAGCGCGATCTTCAGTTTGGATACGCCACGGCTGGAGTGCTCCATTAACAACCTGGTCTACACGTATGAACTGTCAGGCAGCCATGACAGCTTCGATCTCCAATTCAAAGACACTCGGCCCGTTTCTGCAATCCAGAACGTTTTTGTTTTGATGCTGGAAAATCATTCGTTTGACAACATGCTGGCTCTGTCGGGTATTCCAGGAATTTACGCAGCCACAACCAGCGATTCCAATTCCTACAATGGCACCCCGTATAACGTTCAGGGCAATCCGCCGTTGAACATGCCGACCGATCCTGGGCACGAGTTTGATGATGTGCTCGAGCAACTCGCCGGCCCAGGCTCCACTTATGTGTCCGGACAAGCGTATCCGACAATCTACAATTCGGGATTCGTAGCCAACTACGCAACCACGACAACGGAGGGGCCAGTTGCTCCAGCCGCTGACATTTGCGACATTATGAAGTGCTTCGATACGAAGGACCAGTTGCCGGCGCTGTATCAGCTGGCTACAGAGTATGTGGTTTGCGATCAGTGGTTCTCCTCCCTTCCCGGTCCAACCTGGCCGAATCGTTTTTTCCTGCATGCAGCGTCATCCAGTGGCCTCGACCATACCCCCAGCGGCGGGGAAATATTTGACTGGGTGTTTAAGGACTTCAGTAACGGTTTCAAGTTTTCCAATGGTTCGATCTTCGATGAGATGACGGCGAAAGGTATCACCTGGGGCCTGTACCACGACACAAACGGACCCATCGGGGGAAGGGTTCCACTGGTAGCGGCGATCGAAGGTATCTACGTGGCGGATGTCAACGATCTTGAGACTTTCGAATCAGATGTAACGTCGAGCGATTATCCATACCAATACACGTTCATTGAACCGAACTACGGTGACGCTTTAAATGGAACTTACGAGAACGGATCCTCGCAGCACCCGATGGATAGCGTTGCCAATGGAGAAGCCTTGCCTCTTACTGGTCGAGATGCCGCAGCCAATGTGATTCAGGGCGTGCAAACGGCAAATGTGCTACGAACGGATTGTCCAGTGAAGCTGAAACCTCCCGCCCCTCGGCCTGAAAAGCGTCCTCTCCTCACGGCAGAGGAACAGGCCGCGCTAGACCTGGAACCCATACCTGACCGGAGCAATTTGATGGGTTTCCTCGGCATACTCTTCAAAGAGGACGTCCACTTAGCCGCAACCCCCCAGGAAAGAGCGGCTGCGGCGGCGAGGTTTCAGGGACTTAAGACAAGAGGCGACGCCCGGGTGTATATGAATGAAATCATGGCCAAGGTGCAGGTTGAAAAGGCCAGAAGAGCGGCGATAGCTGTTCCCGCATAAGCGCTGTTCGAGGGGCTGGCGCAGAAAAGACCTTGTCGCCAGCCGCTCACTTGATGCAACACTCGTTCGCGCGCAATCCACGAGTCAGTTAACGAAAAATCGCCCATGCGCCCATCGACAACCGCGAGTTGAAAGGGATAGGCACGAGCGAATTCGACCCGCTGACCTCTAATATTCAGCCTTCCGCCAAGCTTGGCCATTGCCGCCTGGGTGCCGGGACGCAATACCCTCGGCGACACGTTTTGCCCTCTGGAGAGCGGCTTCCCAAAACTCGCACATCAATTGCTTGTAGTTATCATCCCGTCCGTCAGTTAAATCTTCGCTCCGCGACATTTGCTTCATCTCCAGCCGTCATTGGCTCGATCAAGGGATATTCGTCTCGGAGAATCTCGCATAAAGGCGATCCAAAACAGATTTGTGTTGCACATGAAAGGTAGACGTATGAATAGGCTTCATTCGCTTCGTCTATTCAGCAATTCCAAGGTCGCCACCAATAGAGTCGCGCAGATTATCGAGAACAAAATGCCGGGCGGAATATAGAA
>NZ_JBFRCY010000694.1:0-2435 GCF_052113305.1 Terriglobus sp. YAF25 | reverse complement strand
ACATTGCTCGTGTCCACGCTCGTAGAGGAATGGGAGCGCAGATCGACCAGATGGTTCTGGCCACAGTGCAGCAATGGGTTTTTCATCCGGCAACGAAGAACGGCAGGCCCATCAGCAGCGAGCAGGAACTACACTTCCACTTCGACCGGCGCAGAAATCCCGGCGGATGTGGATGGGAGTGCATCACCCTGGAGTCGAATTAGCCCATACTCTGGGTGCCCCACATACGCGAAGCTTATGTGGGAGTATCGAGCGGAGCTCGATCCGCGTTGCTATTCGCTTGGCCGCAGATGGGGAATGAGATAAAAAGACGGTTCGCGCGTTGCGCGAATGCCCACATAAGCTTCGCGTATGTGGGGCACCCAGTTCGTGCCACTCAGAGCAGTCCTACAGAATCTCCAGAAAGATCTCCCGCTCATCCAACTCATTCGCCCGCATCATGATCTGTCCATTAGCGCGCTGAATCATGCTCTGAAACTTATCGCCCCACTCCACCAGAACAAGAGCATCAGGCTGCGAAGCCATCTCGTCGATCCCAAGCGCCGCGAGTTCTTCTTCCTTTTCCAAGCGGTAAAGGTCGAGATGATACAAATGCACCTTCGGTCCTGCGTACTCATGCACCAGTGTGAAGGTGGGGCTGGTGACCTCCTCCGGATCAACGCCGGTCAGTGCCTGAGCGATGCCTTTCACCAGGGTGGTCTTTCCGGCGCCTAGCTCGCCGCGCAGCAGAATCAGCTTTGGTGTCGGCATCAACTTCTCGGCCATGTTCGGGCCAAGTGCAAGCGTGCCCTCTACGGAGCGGGTCTTGAATCTCTTTACAAGCATGAAACTAGCGAAGTCCTCCAACCCAGGTGAGGCCGTCTTCGTCCGCAATGCGGTAGCGGAAGGCGTCGCTCAGATGGGCCAATGTGTCGGTGGCCAGCACCGTATGTTCGTCCTGGTTGCGCGCGGCCATCATGCCGGCGAGACCGTGCAGATAGATGGCGGTGTTGACCGCATCTTTTACGTGATCGGGGTGCTGCGCCAGTATCGCCGCAACGATGCCGGTCAGAATGTCTCCACTCCCACCCTTCGACATTGCAGGGTGGCCGGTGGTGTTGATGGAGATCTCCCCATCCGGATGCGCCACCAGAGTCCGCCAGCCCTTCAGCACCAGGGTCAGATTGCGTTCTGTAGCGTAATGACGGGCGATGCCGATCCGGTCGGCCTCTACCTCCTTGACGGTGATGCCGAGAAGGCGGGCCATCTCGCCTGGGTGCGGTGTCAGGACCATCACGCGTCCGGCTTGCGCGCGCAGCAGCTCCGGTTTTTCAGCAAAGGCGTTAAGGGCGTCGGCATCGATGACGACCGGAAGAGCCGTTTTAAGCACAGCACGGCGGACGAACTCGGTCGTCTCCGGCTGGGTTCCCAGACCGGGACCGATGGCGAGAACGCTGATCTTCTCAAGCCACTGCGTGCGCGTTTCAAAGTTCGCCAGGGCAACATGTCCGTCGATCTCTTGAAGCGGCCGGCACATCAATTCGGGAGCGATGCGGGCCACCGAGTCGAGCACAGAATCGGGCACCGCGGCCGTAACCAGTCCTGCACCGGAACGTAGCGCAGCAAGTGAAGCCATCGCGGCCGCGCCGGACTTGCCACGCGAGCCGCCAAGCACCAGCACGTGTCCGAAGCGCCCCTTGTTGCTGTTCAGTGGGCGAGGTGTCTCGGTCAGCGCTTTGGAGGAACCGGTCCAGGTGAGCTCGGTTTTTGGGAGAGATTCCGCGGGTGAGCCGATCGGGGCAACGGCGACCGCACCGAAGGCGCCATCCCGGTTCATCTGTCCGAAGATGTGCGCCGGCTTTGGTGCGGTGAAGGTCACGACAGAATCGGCGGGAAATGGACCCCCGGCTGTGGGTTCGTGCGAGTCCGCATCCCAACCCGACGGGAGATCGACAGCCAGAACAGGTTTTGCGAACTGGATCAGTTGTTCCCGCAGATTGCAGGCCGGGCCGCGCATCGGAGGCTTGAACCCGGTACCAAGCACAGCGTCGATGTAGAGGTCGGCTTCGGGAAGGGTGATGCTTTCTGTGGCGAAGGTAACCGGCGCGTCCAGTGCGCTGAAGGCGTTGGCTGCGTCGCCGCGCAGATCGTTTTTACCTGTGGCCAGAACGATCACCTGGACTTTTCGCCCGGCCGCGTGCAGCCGCCGAGCAGCGACGAAGCCGTCGCCTCCGTTGTTGCCCTTGCCGCAGAGGACGACGATGCGGCGCGCCTCGGGATAACGTCGCAGCGCAAAGCGCGCGACCGAGGCGCCGGCGTTGTCCATCAACTCCTGCATGGAGACGCCGAATTCGGCGGCGGTGCGCCGGTCGGTCTCGCCCATCTGCTCTGCGGTCAGAATCTTCATACAAAAAACGCCCATGCAGTGTAGCTCTGCTCGTCCAGAGGACGGGCAG
>NZ_JBFRCY010000693.1:0-4364 GCF_052113305.1 Terriglobus sp. YAF25 | reverse complement strand
CCCAGGTCCAAGGTGCGGCGCGTCTACGTTGTCTTCGGCGCAGGAGTACTCCTTCACCTCATCGCCCGGCTTACCCAGGAGCCACGTGCGCTGATAGTGAACCGGCTCGGTGTAGAACTTCGGATCGGTCACCGTCATGTCGACATGGATGTGGCCGATGTCAGGCCGCGTCCAGCGTTCCATCACATGCTGCTGATCGCTGTGTGGATTGGCATTCTCATCCGCCCACGTCCGTTGCTCTTTGAACGATGTGGAGTCGATCACAAATGTATCGCCGTCCCAGGATCCGATCTCCTCACCAAAGAATGACGGATCGGGATCCTCCGCATGTTTGCGGCCATCAAAAGGAACCAGGCGATAGGTTGTGTACCAGTAGAGAAAGACCGCGTGATCCGCACCCTGCAGCAATTGAAAGGGAAGCCCGCTGGCATTGTGCCGCGGCAGGCCTCCGACGATGCACACTGCCTCTGGGTCCACCGTGTGTTCCAGGTTGTACTTCAACGCGGCTTCACCGGCAGGCGTGAAAGGAAGCTTGTATCCCGGATAGTCTTTTCCAAGATTCCCCGTGGGCTTGTCTTTCTTTGACGGACGTGAGAGAAGTGAACCGGATACTACCGGCAGACACGTGGGCGCAACTGTCTAGCGACAGGCGCAACAACAACGCATCAGTTCGAGCGATTGGCGGCTGAACATGTGCAAACCGTAGAGCAATTTCTCCAACGAGTCAAGCGCTCATGCTTGACACCATGCCGGGCGCAACATAGAGTGCAGCTATGCATCCGCTCCGCGCCATGCTTCGTTGTTGTTGCTACCTCCATCGCTAAGTGGACGGGCGACGCACGCATCGGCGCGTAGGAATATGCTGAATTTCACCAGGGATTCCGCATCTCCTCACATCGCAAGGTTTAGAAGCCCGTGCCTCTCGGAAACGGGTTTTTCGTTTTAAGCCACCTCCCAACAACACAGGAAAGACACCATGAAGAGCAGATTGCTTCTCTCATCTCTTGGTGCATTGGCGCTCGCATCGGCCAGTGCGTACGCCCATCACTCCTTCTCCGCCGAGTTCGACGGCAACAAGCCCGTTCGCCTGGTCGGCAAACTCACGCGTGTCGAGTGGACTAATCCGCACTCGTACTTCTACGTCGACATCACCGACGCTAAGGGCGCAGTCACCAACTGGGGATGCGAAGGCGCCGGCCCAGGCGCACTCAGCCGTCGCGGCTTCAAGAAAGGCGACCTGAAGGTCGGTGACACCATCGTCGTGGATGGCTATCGCGCCAAGGATGGTTCGCACCTCATTGACGCACGCCGCGTCACACTGCCCGATGGCCGCAGCATCTACGGTGGAACGCCCGGCGACGGCGGCCCCGGCGATGACGGCTCTGTTCAGGGAGCCTTGCCCAACACCGTGAAGCCCACGAAGTAATTCGGAAAGCATGGCCATGCCTCTGCTGCAGCACATCTGTCAGGTGATCTATGACTCGCAGATCGGAACCTCGATCCGCGAGTCAGAGTACCTGTTCTCCATCATCGAATCCGTCCATGTACTCGCCATTACATTGCTGGTCGGCACCATCGCCCTACTCGATCTGCGCATGCTTGGTGTCGTGTTGCGCGATGTCTCAGTCACGCGCATTGCGCGCGCTGTGTTTCCACTCACGTGGTCCGGCTTCGGCGTGATGTTTGTCAGCGGCCTCCTGCTCTTCTGGGCAGAGGCGGCAAAGAACTATACAAATCCCGCCTTCCGTATCAAACTCGTGCTGCTCGCTCTCGTGGGCCTGAACCCACTGATCTTTCACACCACGGTCTATCGCCGCGTGCAGGAATGGGAGATGGCTCGCTTCTCGCCCTGGCGTGCGCGCGCTGCCGCATTTGCGTCGCTTACGCTCTGGTGCGGCATCATCGTTGCCGGCCGGGCGATTGCCTACTTCTGAAAGGCTCGAGCATTTCTCCTGTAGGTGTAGTGCAGGGCTTATGCATCTATGGGCGTTTTCCTCAATGAAAACGCAGCTGCACGCTACTCACGGTATACCCAGCAACAGGAGAAATGCTCTCGCCAATGCTTCGCCTCTGGTTTGTCGCTCTCGCCCATTCTTCGCTCGGCCAGTTCATGCAGAACTCGCGCTGGGGCTTTGCCGCGGTCGAAGCCGTGCACCTGCTGGCGCTTACGCTGCTCGGAGGCTCCGTCCTGGTGCTGGATCTTCGCCTGCTGGGCCTGATTCTGCGGCGCGAATCTCCACGCACGCTGAACCGCGATCTCAGCCGCGTCCTGCTCAGTAGTCTCGCCATCCTGGTGCTGACCGGAATCGCATTGGTCTCGGAGGAGGCATTGAAGTGCTATTACAACGCAGCCTTCCGCTGGAAGATGGCGCTGCTCGCCGCAGCCGTCCTTTTTTATTTCACGCTCTACCGCAGAGTCGTTCTTAGCCTGGGCAGCGCCGCCACCCTGACCTCCCGCGTTACCGCGGTGATCTCGCTCTCACTATGGCTGGGGGTGGGAATTGCCGGACGCGCCATCGGGCTAATCTGAACCCCAAAGACGTGGCACAAAACCTGACACAAAAGGCTGACGCAAAACGGGTATGACGCAAAAGGAATTGACCCAAAAAGGCGACAGGGGAGTGGTTAAAGAACCACTCCCCTGTGCTCGTTTTCAATCTTCAGTGCGCCTGCGCGCGGGCCGGGTTACTTCGTCTCTTCGGGCTTCGGCGTGACGGTGTGTGAGTCCTTGGTGTCTTCGGTAACACCCTTCATACCGTCCTTGAAGCCACGGAGACCTTCGCCAAGCCCCTAAGTGACCCGGCGCGCGCTTGCCGGGATGACCGCCCTGATTGCCACCACCCTGCTCTCCGCCACCATGGCAGCCCAGACTCCGGCCTCAACCAGTGGCCAGACGAGTGGATCGGCAGCCCCGGCCCAGCCCTCTCAGCCGCAGCCCGGAACAGCTCCGAAGCGCAACGTTCAGTTCGCCCGTCGCATTCCCGTCACCTATGACAACCGCTGGGAGGTCTACGGCGGCCTCAACTTCATGAACGGCCAGGCCGGCCAGAACCTGCCCAAGCGCTACAACATGGGCGGAGTCGAAGGCCAGGCCACCTATTGGCTGACCGATCGCATTGGACCGGCAGTCGACCTTCGCGTCGACTACGGCACCACCCCGGTCTTCCCGAATACCTTTCAGATCAACCGTCCGGTCGTTCGCCAGATCATCGGCATGGGCGGCGTGCAGTACCGGGGATGGAAGAATCAGCGCTTTGCGATCCAGTACCACGGTCTGGTTGGYGTCGGCGCCGGCAAGTTTGACGGCGGTACTCTGGGCGGCATCAACGCTCCCAGCCACAACGCTGCCGCCAATGCCGTTGCCGTCGGCCTTTACTCCAACCGCGTGAAGCCCGTAGGCGCCTTCGGCGGCTCGCTGGACATCAACGGTAGCTATCGCTGGGCCATCCGCCTGCAGCCGGACCTGATCGTGGAGCACTACGGCACCGAGTACCGCGAGTTCGTCTCCATCTCGGGCGGTGTGGTGTGGCGCTTCGGCCATCGCCAGTAGCAAGACACTCTTCAGGCGTCGCGGTCCAAGACCGGGACGCCTTTTGCATTTAAGCCGCACAAACAAATCGCCCGCCAGAAGGCGGGCGATTTTGCACAAAACAAACAGCCTACTTCCCGGGCTGTCCGGGCTGCATAAAGGTCTGGCTTACCGGATTTTCATAGACGGAGTAATCGCGCGTGACTACGGTCAGGCCGCTCGGCGTGACGAAGTAATTGCGCTTGTCTTCGGCCGGGTCGTACCCGATCACCGCTCCGTCGGGAATATGAACGTCGCGATCGATGATGGCATGGCGAATCCGCGAGTGCCGACCTACATTGACATGCGAGAAGATGATGCTCGAGTCGACGTCGGCATACGAGTTCACGCGAACATCGTGTGACAAAACCGAATTGCGCACCACCGCGCCCGAGATAATGCAGCCGCCTGAGATCACCGAGTTGATCGCCATCCCCGTACGTCCGGGCTCGCCGAAGACGAACTTCGCCGGCGGATACTGATAGGACCGCGTACGCATCGGCCAGGACTTGTCGTACAGATTGAAGACCGGCGAGACCGAAGCGAGGTCAAGATTGGCCTCGTAGTAGGCCTCCAGCGTGCCCACATCGCGCCAGTACAGCGCCTCCTGCTTGTTCTCGTCGACAAAGTTGTAGGCCATCATCTTGAAGCGGCCAAGCAGATTGGGCAGGATGTTGTGGCCAAAATCGTGCTTCGAGTTTGGGTCTTCCGCGTCCTTGATCAGCTCCGGCAGCAGGACATCCGTATTGAAGATGTAGATGCCCATGGAGGCATCGACCCTCTCCGGATTGAAGGG
>NZ_JBFRCY010000692.1:0-3132 GCF_052113305.1 Terriglobus sp. YAF25 | reverse complement strand
CCCTCACGATGAACCTGGTCGGTATCCGCATTACGGATATCAAGGCAAGCGATCTGAAGCCCAGCAACTTGAAGCGAACCCTCTACCAGACCAACGCGCGTGTGGTGCGCTATTACGACAACCTGCGAGTGGTCTATGAGTTGGAGTCACGCCTGGGTGAATTGCGGCGTAACGACGATGCACCGGCGGGTAACAGCAATAACCAGAACCAGAAGAACGCCCAGCCGAAGAATCAGCAACAGAATCAGCAGCAGAAGAACGAAGAGAAGCGGCCGCGCAACGGATCGAGCCGGAAAGAAAGCATTCATCCGAGCTATGTGCTGACGGCCCAGGTCGAGCTCAACCTGATTGAGCCGAACCATATCGATCCAAAAGTTTTGCAGTACGACTTCCATGGTGTAGTAGCCAACGCCGTCCGCGCGGGCGGTAAAACGGAAAGAGGCACGGTATGATGTGCGCCAACCATAACGATCGTGAAAACGTGGCGTTTTGCCAGAACTGCGGCAAACCGCTCTGCCAGGAGTGCACACGTACCGTCGGCTCGGCTGTCTTCTGTGAGCCCTGCCTGGCGGCCAAGCTGAGCGGCGCCGTTCCCCCGCCACCTGCGGGTGCCGGATGGCAGCCAGTCTCAGGCGGCACGGCCTACACCGCCGTCCCGCCGGTTTCCAGCGGGCCGGTCGTGAGGGCACACCGTTGCCCGATCCCTTCGGCTTGAACGATGTAGGCGAGAAGTTCGGTTTTGGAAAGACCTGGCCTGCGAATCACGCCACCGGACCGGCCGGCCCCGTTCCGCCGCCATCTCCGGAACCTGTGGCGCCACCGCCGCCTCCCGCCGGTTGGAGCAGCTCCCCCTACACACCGCCCGCCGCGAACTACAGCGTGCCTCCGGTACCTCCGGTGCCTCCCGCCACTCCTGCGTATGACCCGAACTGGCAGCCTGCTCCGGTCAATCGTTTCCCCACCGGAGCGATCTGGCTGATCGGCCTGGGTGTGATCTTCCTGATCGGCAGCTCCGGGATTCTCGGCGGGATGAGCATGAACTATCTCTGGCCATTCCTCATCATCGGGTTCGGTATCTGGATCTTCCTCCGTAAGATGACGGAGAGCGGCCTGACGCTGGGTGACGACGGCAGCCTGGGATATCGCCTGCGGGTGCTGCGTGCGTTCCGCGGCTCGGTATGGATCATTCTGGTGGGCGTGCTCTTCTTCCTGAATCAGGTGCACGTGCTGACCTGGGGACATAGCTGGCCGATCTTTCTGATCGTTGTCGGTCTGCTGGCGATTGCCGAACGCGCCGCCTACTCTGACGCTGCGGCCGCGCAGTACTACACGCAGCCTGCTGCTCCAGGTACGACGGCAGCGGCTCCAACAGGGCCCCCCACCGTGCCTTCTTCGGGTACGGAGTCTGTGGATCACGAAGGAGAGGCCAGGTAAGAGCATGGCTACGATTCCTCCAATCGATCCTCGTTTTCAACGTGAGCAGTGGCGTCAGCAGCAGCGTATTGCCCGCGATCAGGCAAAGGCGCAGCGGGATGCATGGCGGGCCCAGGCCCGGTTGCAGCGTGAACAGATGCGCTGGCAGATGCGGCAGTATCGCCGGGGCTCCATCGTTGGCCCCCTGCTCCTGGTGGCCATCGGCATTGTTTTTCTACTGATCCAGACGGGACGCATTGCAGCGAATCAGTTCTGGAACTGGTATGGACATTTCTGGCCGCTGGTGCTGATTGCGATCGGTGTGCTGATGCTGGCCGAGTGGGCTGTGGATCGCTACTTCCGGGCCGGCGATGCTCCGCCGGTGCGGCGCAGTGTAGGCGGCGTGGTCTTTCTGGTGATCCTGCTGGCGTTTGTCAGCTTCGCCTATACGGACTCGCGCCGCGTCAACGGATGGGTTGCCCGCAGCTTCCATGTCAGTGGTGATAACTGGGATGAGTTTACGGGCGACAAGCATGAGAGCGATCTCACGCCGGTCGAGCAGACATTTCCAGACGGTGGAACTCTAACCGTAGACAACCCGCGGGGCGACCTGACGATTGCCGGTACCAGCGACGACGGCAAGCTGCACATTACCGGTCACAAAGAGGTTTACTCCGACAGCGACTCCCAGGCTGAGCGCAAGGCGAAGGCGATCGATCCCAATATTTCCGCCAGCGGCAACAGCGTGGTGGTGAATATCGCGGCAGAGAAGGGATGCAAGCTCGACCTTGAGATTACGGTTCCGGCCACGGCCGTTGTGACCGCAACCGCGAATCATGGTGAGCTGCATGTCCGCAATCTGAAGGCTCCGGTGAATCTGACGGCCAACCATGGCAACGTCGATATCTCGGCCATTACCGGAACCTCGAACGTGCATATCAACAACAACGATTCGTCGCTGAATGCACATTCTCTGACGGGTTCACTCAATATTGAAGGCAAGATCGACGAGCTTAGCATCTCTGATGTGAATGGTCCGGTGCAGATGAATGGAGACTTCTTCGGTGCGGGACGCATCGAGCGTGTCCAGGGGCCGTTCCAACTGCGCACCAGCCGCACCGAGTTCCGCTTCGTCCGCCTGGACGGTCACGTCGATATCGACCCGGATCACGACATGACGGTGGAGGATGTGTTGGGTCCCGTCGTTCTGAATACGCGCAGCCGTGACATCGTCATGAACCGCGTTGCAGGCGACGTGACGGTGACGAACAAGAATGGCACGGTCGAGATTGGGGTTGCGCAGCCCGTTGGCAATGTTACGGTGACCAATCGAAGCGGCGATGTGAAGCTTACAGTGCCGGAGAAGGCCGGCTACACGATCTCCGCGGAGACGAAGAACGGATCGACCGATACTGACCTTCCGTTGGACCGGAACTCGAGCGGCGATCGTCACATGCTCTCAGGTTCTATCAATGGCGGTGGCAAGCAGATTCGCATCCTCAACTCTGAGAGCGATATCTCCATCAACCGCAATACGCTTCCGCCGATTCCGGCTACACCGCCGGCGCCGCCGAAGATCACGATGGAAAAGCCCGAGCCTCCGGTTCCTCCGGCAGGAATAGATATCAGAGACGCGAACGGCACACGTGTCATCATTAATCAGAACGGTGTGGTTGTGCACGAGGGCAACAAGACGGCCTCGAAGCAGAAGAATAAAGA
>NZ_JBFRCY010000691.1:0-2461 GCF_052113305.1 Terriglobus sp. YAF25 | reverse complement strand
TCTATAAAGCCAGCGAAGTTCCTACGTCGACCCTTCTTTAACTCACTCGGGCTGCCTTCCGCAGTCTGTCCAGAAGAGCTGCTCCGACTCCCTGTTCCGGCGGCAGTGGACAGACGATGGAGGTCACTCCGCGGGCATCCAGGTCGCGCAGGCCGGCAAAGAGCCGGTGCGCCATCTCCTCCGGTGTGCTTCCCCAATCAAATGTCTGTCCCCCGGATGTCCACCCTGTGGGTAACAACACACCGGTCTGCTCTGGTTTCAGCGAGGCCACTATCTCCTGCAGTTCCGCTTGATCCCTGACCAGCACGACCCGGGCCCGAGGAGCATAGTGACGGATTCCCACTCCCGGGGAGGGTAGACTCTCCGGGCTTTGCGTCATCGCCGGCGGCTCATACCGTACGGCAGGCCCCGCAGTCTCCTCAAGCATCTGCAGCGTCACAGCGCCTGGCCTGTAGACCACCATCGGAGTCTGGCACGGGTCGACGACCGTCGACTCCACCCCAACTTCGGTTGCGCCACCGTCGAGAACGGCGTCGATACGGCCTTCCAGGTCCTCCAGGACGTGCGCGGCGCTCGTCGGGCTGGTTCTTCCGAAGCGATTGGCGCTGGGAGCGGCTACGGGGACGCCTGCCTCTCGAATCACCTGCAACATCACGGGATGACGCGGCATCCGGACCCCCACCAGAGACCGACCGGCTGTCACCAGGTCCGGAACGGCATCGGACTTCGGCAGCAGCAGCGTTAGCGGGCCTGGCCAGAAAGCCTTCATCAACCGAAGGGCCGCGGGAGGAATCTCCCGAACGACAAGCCGCAGCATCGCCTCATCGGCCACATGGACGATCAGGGGATCCCATCCCGGACGTTCCTTGGCCGTAAAAATCTTAGCGACCGCCTTTGGATCGAGAGCGTTCGCACCCAGCCCGTAGACCGTCTCAGTCGGTAAAGCAACCGTCCCGCCTCGTCGCAGGATCTCCGCTGCCCGGGAGATACCGCCGGCGGTTTCCTGAAGCCGTTCTGTTGTTCCCACAAAATCCACCTCCTCATCGTAGCTTCCAGCGGACAAACAGGCCTATACTTCCACCATGTCCTCAGCCGAGATCGAGCTGAAGTTCGCTGTCCGTTCTTCGGATAAGCTCCGTGCCCAACTTCCTTCTCTCGGCCTTACGCTGCTTACTCCTCGCACGTTCGAGCAGAACACGCTTTACGACACGCCAGGTCGTTCCCTGCGTGAGCAAAAGCAGATTCTCCGTATTCGCAGCTATGACGGCCGATGGACGCTGACCTACAAACGCCCTCCAACCGACGACAACCTGCTCGACCTGCGCTTCAAACTGCGCTATGAGACGGAAACCGAGGTGGCCAATGGCCCCGCTCTCGGTGAAGTCTTTGAGCATCTGGGATATCTGCCCGCCTTCCGGTACGAGAAATACCGAGAAGAATGGCTGCATGCGGAGAGCGGAAGCCATGTGGTGATTGATGAGACTCCGATCGGCACATGGGCGGAGCTCGAGGGCTCTCCCGCTTGGATCGATGCCATGCTCGCCGGCCTGGGGATTCCCTCAGAGGACTCGACTACTGAGAGCTACGGCAGGCTGTTTCTCTCATGGAAAGAACAGACCGGGCATCCAGCGGAAAACCTCACCTTTGAAGAGATTGCCCTCGATACAGTCCCGGGCCGCTAACCTCCTCGTCCACAGCATCGAACTTTGGCAGCTAAAATAGGCATTGTGTCAGGTAACAGGGGCCATTCGCCGAAAACGCCGTTTCTACAGCAGCAGAGCGTTGCATTCCAACTGGCGGTGGCGTGTTGTGCCTGGCCGCTTGATATGCCGCGTGTAGAGCGGCTTGCGGACGCTCAGGCGGAGTGGTCTGAATTCCTTGCTCTGGTTAAACGCCATCGCATCCCTGGTTTAGCGCACCGCGCGCTGAAGCCGGTGACCAGAATACCGGAACAGGTRCATCAGACACTTTCTGCCCGGGCCCGCGCCAGCATCCTCGGAAACCTTAGCTGCATTGCCCTTCTGTCGCAGTTGGACAAGCAGTTCAGTAATAGCGATATACGGTATGCCGTCCTCAAAGGAATCCCGCTGAGCCAGCAGCTTTACGGCGACAACTCAGTTCGCCAGACTCGCGATATTGACCTTCTGGTCGCTCCTGATGATTTCGAAACCGCGGAGAGCATCTTGCTGCAAGCGGGCCTGAAACGCGTGGAGCCGGATAGAGAGCTAACGCCACAGTTACGGAAGGCGTGGTTTAACCTGCGACATCACTTCTCTTACGTCTACCCCAAACATGGAATTACGGTAGAGCTTCACTGGCGTTTGTTTGACAATTCCGACATCGACCCGGGCCCTCGCGTCCTTCAAGAACTGGAGCAGGTGGAAATTTCGCCAGGTATCTCTTTCCCGGTATTGCGTCGCGAATCGCTTCTGCCACATCTGATGATGCATGGCGCCAGCCA
>NZ_JBFRCY010000690.1:0-2463 GCF_052113305.1 Terriglobus sp. YAF25 | reverse complement strand
TCCCAGAACAAGGGAACAGAGGACAACGTCGATCGACTGTGCGGGGAGAGGAATAGTAGTGCAGTCCGCATGATGAAATGTAGCGTTCTTCGGGAGCCGTTGTTTCGCCAGCTCCAGCATCTGCGCGGAGTAATCTACGGCGTGAATCCACTCTGGTTGCAGCTTGCTCAGAAGTGGAAAGTGTCTTCCGGTTCCGCAGCCGGCGTCGAGGATGGTCTTTCCCCGCAATGTTGGCAGAAGCTGACGAAGCAGCCTTGCCTCTAACGAGCAGAATGGATTGCGGGCCTCGTCATAGACTGGCGCCCACTCATCAAAGACTGCGGGAGTTGCGCGAGCTGCGATCATAAGCTTTCCCGCTTGGGTTTCCTGAGATCAATGAACCGCTGCGCCAGCACCAGTTCGTGAGGAGCCGTATAGAAACGGAACGTATAGCGCCATGCGCTGAGTGTCTGCAGTAGATAGCGTCCCCAGCGTGGAGCACGGATATCCTGCACCGTGGGCCAGCGCGAAGCAACGACGATCTCAAAGTTGTCGATCAGCCGTTTGGTCTTGTCCTTCATCCATGGAGCACGGGTATCGATGCGAAGGGTGAAATCCATCCACTTCTTCTCGGCCCACTCTCCCGGGCTGGTTGGGAAGCTGATCTTGTCGTCGACGTCGCCGTACATCGAGCCGCGCTGCGGTGTCGGCGTGTAGTGCTGAATGATGATCTCTGAATCAGGGTTGATGCGCTTGATCTTGCGGATGAACGCCAGCGTCTCGCGTGTATCGCGCTCCGGATCTTTTGGGTTGCCGACAACGAAAGAGAACTCCGGAATGATGCCGGCCTCACGTGTGCGGCGAGCCATGATCAGCGTCTGTTCGGTGGTGATGCCTTTCTGCATCTCTTTCAGCGCCCAGTCTGAGCCGGACTCGGCACCGAAGAAGATCATGGTGCATCCGGCGCGTCGGATGGCCTGCATGGTCTCATCGCTATAGCGGGCCATGATGTCAACACGCGCTTCGCACCACCAGCGCAGGTTCAATGGGGCGATGCGGTCCATGAGTTCCCGGGCTTGCTCTTCGCTCAGGAAGAAGTTCATGTCGTAGAACTGCACTGAGTCGGCGCCGTAGCGATCGACCAGGTGACGCAGAATCGCCTCGGTGCGCGCCGGAGACTCGAACTTTTCGGTTCTGCCATAGGCCGCATGTACACCGCAGAAACTGCAGTTGAACGGGCAGCCGATGCTGGCGTGGTGCACTGCGGTGCGTTTGCCGAAGAATGAGGGCCGAAGATACTTCTCGACGGGAAGCCGATGGAACGGAGACCAGGGAAAAGCGTCCGGCCCCTTCATCGGGCGCTCCGCGTTGTTGCGATGGAAGCCGAACTGGTCCTTGTACGAAAGCCCAAGGATGCTGTCGAAGGTGCGTTCTCCGCGAAGCGCCTCCAGAAGCTCGAGCAAGGTGTCCTCTCCCTGGCCGCGAACCGCGAAGTCGATGTACTTCGCATTGAGCGTTGCTTCCGGATAGATGGAAGGGAAGTAGCCTCCCCAGACGATCGGAACGTGAGGTCGCAGTTTGCGGATCTCGCGGCAGACCTCCATGCCGGCAGCCATCTGCGGTCCAGGCATCACCGAGACGCCGAGCAGTTCCACCCGATGTTTGTCGATCAGGCTGAGGAGCGTGCCCAATGGGTCATCATCGACGTTGCCGTCGACGATCTCATACTCCTCACGACCTTCCAGTACCGCTGCCAAAGCAAGCACGGCGAGGGGAAGCCTGCGGCTTCGAGGTTTCACGGCACGGGGATGAAAGAGAAGGATCACCCAACCTCCCCGGTCTTCTCGAGGTGCAACAGCATGTGATCTCCAAGGGTGCGTAACAGCGGCAATCGGGAGAAGACCATATCCAGCCGGACAAAGATCCGGAGCAGAAGAGGGTGTTTCCGTACCCAGCTCTCAACGTACGATGGCGGTACAAAAAGCCCAATCGCCCGCACACTGCGGAGTTTGAAGTACGGCAGGAATGCACTACGGAGCGTGCTCAGCGTGGGGTAATAAACATCCACCGGCATCCCTTGCAGCATGGCTTGATGTCTTCCCGTCCACCGGCGGAAGGCCTTTGCAGGCTTGCCGTGCAGCAGATACCACGCTGTCTCCCACAGGCAGACACGTGTCGACAGGCATAGAAGCAGAGAAGAGCCAGGCGTGGTTTTGTTTTCGAGTGCTACCGCTACCGGTGCGAGATCTCTGACGCAGTTCAGCCCTGAGAAGTTCGAGAAGACGCCGTCGAACTCTCCGGCGACCTCACGCAGGTCTTCTGTGGCTACCTGCCGGAACTGCGGATTCTCCGTCGTTCCTATGCTCTCCCGCCGTACACGGGCGCAGGCAATCATCCGCTCCGATACGTCCAGCGCTAGCACTCTCCAGCCATTCTCTGCGAAACGCAGAGCGTCTTCGCCGGTACCGCAGTTCAGTTCAGTTC
>NZ_JBFRCY010000689.1:0-2464 GCF_052113305.1 Terriglobus sp. YAF25 | reverse complement strand
ATCATCAGCAGTTGATGGAAGCCTTGCTTTATTACCCTGAAACACCCGCCATCTATCTCAGCCACGACGGCAGCAGCATCATTGATGAACCGATCTATTTCCCCCGGATACGCCGGTATTTCGCCGTGGACGATCGCTGCCGGAACAGGGTTCTGCAGACGGTAGGCTCCGCTGCCGGCGAGGTTCCGCTAATGCCGAATGCAGTAGACCTCGATCGTTTTCTCCCGCGTTCGCCCCTACCTGCAAAGCCGAGCCGCGCATTGCTTTTCAGCAACTATGCCCGCAACGACACTTATTTGCCAGAGGTACGAAAAGCATGCGCCCGCGCCGGCATCTCTCTGGATGTAATGGGCGCGGGAACCGGAACCGCCAGCAGTGCCCCCGAAAAAGAGCTTCCCGGCTACGACCTTGTCTTCGCAAAAGCACGCTGCGCACTGGAAGCCATGGCAACAGGATGTGCCGTTATCCTTTGCGACTTTGCGGGAACCGGACCGTACGTGACAACGACGAGCTTCGACGAGATGCGCCGCAAGAACTTCGGGCGTGCCCTGCTCACACAACCGCTCAAAGCAGAGGCCCTGCTGCACGAGATTCAGAGATACGATCCTGCCGATGCGGCCGCCGTGAGTCAAAGGATCCGTTCAGAGGCCGGCCTGGAGGAGGCCACAAACCAATGGCTTGCTATCTATACCGATGTCTTACGAGATTTCACCTCCGATGTGATTGATCGCGAGGCAGAAGGCCGTGCGGCCTCTCTGTATATCAAGCAGTGGCATGCCTTTCAGCGGAGAGAGTGGGAAAAAGATCAAATCGCCAAGCTCAAACAGATTCCAGTGATTGGTGGTCTTGTCCACAGGACCGTACATCGGTTGCTATGGCGATTCAGCAGCAAAGGTTCTCTCTGAAAGCAAAGAGGCGAGTTCCTATAGGGAACTCGCCTCTTCCTTCAAACGCTACTGAAAGGTAATTGGGGTTACGCTGCCGCAAACTGGATAAGCCCCGCCGACGTTGTTCGCCTTCCGGTTCGTACCGGTCGAAGCGACGGTGCCAAAGGGAGCATTCAAACCGCATGAGATACCGGTTTTGTTTTCATAGATAGAGTTATCGTGGATACGGATCGTACCGGCAGTCGCCACGATTGCCTGGTTATTCGCCGCAATTGTGCTGCGCTCAATTGAAAGAAAGGCGGTTGCGCCTGTCGTCTCGGCGGCGGTACCGTTGTTGGTCAGGGACGAGAGCGTGACATGGCCCTTCCCGTCGACGATATTGATCGCATCGCCGGAGTTCTGCGTAATCGCCGAGTCGGCCACATCCAGCACCCCCCCATTCAGAATTACGCCGCTGGCGAACCCTTCGATAGAAACGTTCCGCAGCTCAACATTGGCGCCTAAAYCGGCGGCCACGTTGATACCTGCCTGAGCGGTGACACTGGTGCTCATACTGACGTTCCTTGCGGAAAGGTTCAAGGCCGCTGACGAGGGAGAGAGTCGGACACCGGCCGTTGCTTCATTGGTGATCAGAACGTTCTCCAGTACGACCTGCTTGGCGGACGTGTACTGAATGCCATACGTTCCGGTCTTGTTGCCATTAATCAGCAGGTTTTTGAGAACCACAGTATCTGCCGCTCCCGCAACCACGTTGATGCCATTGCCGGACGTGTGCATAATGGTGGCGAGGTCACCCCATCCCGCGATCGTAATCGCCTTTGTGATGGTTACGGCGCCGAAGTCACCGGGATCCAGGGCATCAATCTCTCCACCTGCAGCGGTTTTCGAGATGGCTCCGGCCCAGGTCAGGCAGGGCGCTGTACGGCTGCAGGGATTGGCGTCGTCACCGACGCCCGACACCCAGGTCCTGGTTGCTTGCGCGGCAGCGGAGAGTGGTAGGCCGGCGGCACATAAAAGAAGTACAAACGTACGATAAGAGAACGACATGGCGGAGCTCCTGAAATCTTGTAATCGCCGTAGATAAAGCACTATTGAAGGTTGATACCACCCGTGTACTGGCACGGTAGAACTGGACCGCCTGCGTTATTGGCCTTTCGGTTATTCCCGGTCGAGTTGAATGTGCCCGATTGACTGTTGCCGCAGGAAACTCCTGTGCCGTTGTCAAAGAGGGTGTTGTCATTGCCTTTAATCGCACCGCCATTGGCATAGATGGCAACAGAATTCGACGAGATGACATTGCGATCCGCGTAAATTGCTGCTCCCGTCACCGCCTGCATCGCGTATCCGTTGAGGGTGAAATTATTGGATGTACTCGTAATCGTGCCTGCATTCGCGAGTAGAGCAGATCCTGAAATCTGCGTGAAGGTGCTCTTCGTCACATCGATATTGCCGGCCACCGATGTTGAGATTCCATTTGCGTAGTTGGATACGTTGACATTCCTGACGACAGCCCTCAGCGTGCTGCCCGTCGCAGCCGCCACAAGGATGGCGCTACCGCTTCCGGTTCCGGTAAAGAT
>NZ_JBFRCY010000688.1:0-2469 GCF_052113305.1 Terriglobus sp. YAF25 | reverse complement strand
GCTCAACAACTCTTCCGAAGAGAACGTACTGAAGCTATCCATTAACGCCTGTGACGCGAGCACAACAGGCCTGCGCTCTGACTTTGACGGCACGGGCATGATGCCGGTGCGACGCAGTTTATTGACCGCTGTCTGCGGAAAGAACTCGTCGAAGTTGTAATGCACCGGTCCCGTAGCCGCTCCGGTCGTAGCAAGCGCCTTGATCTCCGGCGTGAACGACCACAGCGAGATGGTTCCTCCGAGCGAGTGCCCATAGAGCCCAATGTGCGTGAATCCCCTCTGCTGCAGGAAACGGATCGCGGAGCGAAGGTCGTCGCGCAGGCCTTCAGGTGTGAGCGTGTCATCGTCCGACTCTCCACAGCCGGCAAAGTCGTATCGCAGTGTGGAGATGCTTGCAGCATTCAGTGCAGCAGCCAATGCAGGCAGGCGTCCGCGTCCATTACGGTCGCTGGCGAAGCCATGCGAAAGGATGACGATATGGGTGGGGCTGGCAACGGCCAGGTCACCGACGAGAGTGAGGGTGCGCCCGTTTGCAAACGTGATACGCGTTTCCAACATGACTCTAGCTTAGCGGCAGTGCTTCATGCCTGGGGACTAGAGCAATTCTCCTAATACTGTAGTGTTGGATAAATCTGCGAATGCCGTT
The DNA here is from genome assembly GCF_052113305.1 of Terriglobus sp. YAF25. Classification (NCBI taxonomy): domain Bacteria; kingdom Pseudomonadati; phylum Acidobacteriota; class Terriglobia; order Terriglobales; family Acidobacteriaceae; genus Terriglobus; species Terriglobus sp. YAF25. The sequence goes on along the minus strand of NZ_JBFRCY010000688.1, from coordinate 1,823 downwards.
TTCTCCGAAGGAAAACGGCGCAAATAGTCAAAGCTTCGCTCTACACCTTTAGGAGAAATGCTCTAGCGAACAAATGTCTGCCACAACAGCAGCGCATTCAAACTCACGATGATCGTCACGATCAACCAGCCGGTGTACTTCGTCCGTTTCCGGTTGGCGAAGCTGTTCATCACATCGGGGCGGCTGGTGAGCAGAAGCAGCGGCACCAGAGCGAAGGGAAGGGCAAAGCTCAGGACCACCTGCGAGAGGATCAGGATCTTCAGCGGATCGAGGCCGAGACCGATGACCACCAACGCCGGAATGATCGTCAGAAAACGGCGCAGGAAGATGGAGAACTTGACGTTGAGAAAACCTTCCAGCACCACCTGGCCGGCCATGACACCGACCGTTGAGGAGGAGAGACCGGAGCACAGCAGGGCCACGGCAAAGACCGTCGCCGAGATGCCGCCGAGCAACGGGCCCAGCGTATGGTGCGCATCTTCGATGCTGGCTACCGGCGCCAGGCCGCGAGCGGCAAAGCTGGCGAAGGCTCCGGCGGCCATGATGATCATTGCTGAGTTGATCAGCCAGGCGCCGTTCATGGCGACGAAGACGTCTACCAGCTCGAAGCGGAGATAGCGTGACCGGAAGAGCCTTCCCGGAAGGCCGGAACGATGGGTGGCCTGCTTGATGCGGGGCTGCACCAGGGCGGAGTGCAGATAGACCACATGCGGCATTACGGTAGCGCCCAGCATGCCCACGGCGACGTAGATGCTGCCGTGCAGATCTGTGCGATCAAAGGATGGAACCAGCGCGTGGAAGGCTGCGAGCTTCCAGTCCGGGTGCACCAGGAAGATCTCGATGGCGTAGCAGATACCGATCACACCGACGAAGGCCATGATGCCCCACTCCAGGAAGCGGAAGCCGGCAAGGTCGAGCGCAAGGATCAAGAAGACGCAGACCGTGGTGAGCATCGCTGCGGCAAACATCACACCGGTGCGCGACCATCCATGCTCCAGCAGCGCGGGTCCAAAGAGCAGATAGAAGCCCAGTGCCGCTCCCAGAAACTCCGCCAGATCGGTAGCCAGGGCGGCGATCTCCGCCGCCACCCACAGGAAGATGTTGGTGCCGCGCGAGTAGGTTTTGCGGCAGTTCTGGGGGAGGGTAAGACCGGTCACGATGCCCAGCTTGGCCGACAGGTACTGGATAAGGATGGCCATGACATTCGACCACAGAAGGACCCACAGCAGGCGATAGCCGTAGCGGGTTCCGCCGTCGATGTTGGTGGCGAAGTTGCCGGGATCGATGTAGGCCACCGAGGCCACGAATGCCGGACCAAAGTACGTCCACAGCTCGCTGCGCTTCAGCTCCGGCAGCAGGCGGAAACGCCCATGCGGGGCCGTCTCAGTTGCAGGCGTCTCCGGGTTGGTCTGAGTCTCGATCACGAATCCTTAGGCAAACCTAATTTAGGCTTGCCTAATTCTAGCACCGAGACGTTTTTGTTTGTCATCCGCGAAATATTGCTTTTCCATTTTCCTGATACAGGAATTTAAGATGGCTTGATAGAGTTCGGAAGCCCATACCTTGGGTGCCCCATCCATCGCATCGCGATGGATGGGACATTCGCGCTATGCACGAATCAGGCGGGAGGACATGGGAAAAGGCGTGGGCTCTCAGCCCGCGGTCTATCGGCTCAATAAAAGGCTTTAAACCTGGGCTTCTTATTCTTTTTCAGCGGGCTGGAGCCCGCTGAACACTCCAGCCAGCAAGGCTAGCCGGGGACTCCCGCCGAATTATCTTTGAAGAATTCTTAGGGCTGCACAGCCTGATGCACTGCCAGTAGC
>NZ_JBFRCY010000687.1:0-2469 GCF_052113305.1 Terriglobus sp. YAF25 | reverse complement strand
GGTGTATATCGAACCGCGTTGTCGACCAGGATCATCATGACCCGCTCGACCACACTCTGGTTGCCTTTCAAGACCAAGAGGTCGTCCTCGAAGTTCGTCCTCACCTGGATATTCTTCCGATGAGCAAGCGATACGATCCTGGGCTCCAGTGCACGTAGCGACTCTCCGAGCTCAAATAGTTCGCTCGGAGGCAGGTTGTCATTTGCGGATGATCTTGCAAGAGTCAATAAATCTTCGATGACCCGCGTCATATAATCCGCCTCCAAAATGATATGGTTCAGCGTCCTACGAGCTGTGTCAGGCTGGCTGTCACCCATCAGCAAAACCTCGGCGGAGGCCTTAACGACCGCGGTCGGGGTCCTCAGTTCGTGGGATGCATCCGCAGTAAATTGCTTGATCCTCTCGTAGGAGCCTGCAATCCGGTCCAGCATCCCGTTGATCGTCTCAGAAAGACGATCCAACTCGTCCCCCGTCCCCGTAATCGTCAGCCGTCGTTCAAGATTGTTCGCATCAATCGAATTTGTCGCGCGGGTAATCTCTTGGATCGGCAATAATGCTCGTCCGCCCATCCAATATCCTGTGCCTGCCGCGAAAAGCCCCGCCAGCGGCGTGATGAGTACAAGCAGCCAGGCGAAACCTGTGAGCAACTCATGGTATTCCGTCTGGTCCACAGCAACTTGCAGCACAAACAGGTATGGCCCAACATGCACGTGACGGCTCATCGTCCTGTATGAGCGAGAGCCGACTTTGAGGTTCCCTGCTGTCGCCCCCTCAGACAGTTGCACACGCGGAATCATTGCCATCTGATCTGGCTGATAAATGAGGGTTCCCGTCTGATCGATAGCCCGAAACATCCGGTTCCGAGGAAGAAGCGCAGCGTGTTCCCGCAGCTCTTCTCCCAGGTTGTCCATCTGCTTGATGTCAAGCTTGTGACGCAAGAAGGCTTCAATCCCGTTGATGCCGGCATTCAGTTCCTGGTCGGCGACCCGCCGCACGCCCTGGACGGCCGCCAGGTAAATTCCGCAACTCAGCAATGCAATGGTGATTGCCACAACCGCGGCATACCAGACAGTCAAACGGGTACGGATCGAGAGGGACTTCATAACTTATCCGAAGCCAAACGGTAACCGAAACCACGTACCGTGTGGATCAATTTCACCTCAAAGCCATCGTCAATCTTCGAGCGTAGCTGCTTCATAAATGCATCCAAAGTGTTGTTTTCGACAGTCCTCTCATAACCCCAGACCGCGTTGATAATGGAATCGCGACGCAGGACCGAATTAGGACGACGCATCATGTATTCCAGTAGCAGATATTCAGTACGCGTAAGCTGTATTGACGTTCCAGACCGGCTCGCATGGTGTGTGACCGGATCAAGCTTCAGGTCTTCGATCTGGTAGTGCACGGAAGGCATCCGGGTCTGCCGCCGAGCCAGGGCTCGTAGACGCGCAAACAGCTCTTCGAATGCAAACGGCTTCGTCATATAGTCGTCGACACCACAATCAAGCCCATCGACGACATCGGTTATCGTGTCCCGGGCAGTCAACATCAGAACCGGGGTGCCGATATTGCGGGCGCGTAGACCGCGAGCGACCTCGAGCCCATTCAAGCCCGGCAGCATGATATCCAGGATAATCAGCTCGAACTCATGTTCAGAAGCAATCTCCAGCCCCTCGCTTCCAGAAGTTGCCAGGACCGGAAGATACGACTTCTTCTCGAGCGCATCCTTCAGAAGCGGCCCCATCCTTGGATCATCTTCGACAACAAGAATCCTCATGCACCCAGCCTATCGCCTAAAACGTGAGCTGCGCTCCGAACTGAACTCTGCGTGCGGGCATCGCCGCCGTCGGACGAGCAAAGAAAGCAGATCGGATATTCCCTACATACGTGGTGTAGGAAGTCGTGTTGCTGACATTGAAGACATCGATCGACAGGCCGACCTTCGCCTTTACGTCTCCATTTTTCAGTCCCAGTTCGTTCTCTTTACCCCAATGAAGATCAAGCGCCGCGGTCCGGCCTCCCTGCAGCGTATTTCGCGATACACCATCGGGCCGTGCATTTAGAAGACCGGTATTATAGCGATCAAGACCGGCGGTCTTTGTGTAAGGCAGACCGGAATACAGTTTCACGGCGACGCCCAGGTTCACCCAGTGATCTCCATTGAATGCGCCAAGCATGTTGAAGCGATGTCGCTGGTCAAGATCGGAACGGCCATACTCTCCAGCCAGCGAATATTGGTTTGCCGGAAACCAAGTCACGCCGCCAGTATCGTTGTTCGTGTGGCTGTAGGTGTACTGCGTCATTCCCGAAAACCAGCGGCCGGCTTTTCCCTGAAGGGTGAAGTCGAATGTATTTCCAATCTGTTTTCCGCGTGACTCCATCTGTCGCACAATCCCAAAATCCCCGTCGGGAACAACCGTGTAAGCCGGCGGCAAGGGCGCGTTTACATTTCTCGACCGCAGAAGCGAT
>NZ_JBFRCY010000686.1:0-2478 GCF_052113305.1 Terriglobus sp. YAF25 | reverse complement strand
TCTTCTGAGTCTAGTTGGCGACGCCCTCGGTGTTGTATTGGTGATGGTGCTGTGGAAGGGACGGAATACAGCGCGCCAGCTCTATGTCCTTCTCGCCCTTCTGTATATTTTTATTTCTCCGCTCCTAATCATGCAGCAATCGCTGCTGAAGAGCAGAATCTTCATTGCGGCGCTTACAGCGTTCTATGTGATTGCGATTGTTTACCTGGATACTGTGAAGGTCCGGCAGTGGTATGGTGCCGGTGACTGGTCGATTCTTCGGTTCTGGAAGTTTTCTCCGAAAGCATCCGTTCCGGCTCAGCCCGCACCCGCTCCTAAGTCCTCAGCCTATTCCGGCCTAGCCAGCCCCGGCTTGTAGAACGCAGAAAACCCACCCTAGCGTTGCGAGGATGGGGCACCCGGGCGGGAATCAATGTCGCTAAAAGCGGGTTCGCGCGCAGCGCGAATACCCAGGTCCCTAGGGGACCCGGGGCACCCGGTGTATGGGGTGTTCTGACCGTGCGGCTACGCAAGACAAAGGCCGCGCTTGCGCGCGGCCCCTATTCAACCATTCAACCATTCAACTCCGCCTCAATAGGCGGCCGTAAAGCGCTGTCCGCGGAACTGGGGCTTCTCCAGTTCATCGGCGACTGCAATGGCGTAGTCGGCGTAGGAGATCTCGCTCTTGCCGTTCTCGCCGACGATCAGGTCGTCTTTGCCCAGGCGGAAGGTTCCCTTGCGGGGGCCGACTTCGAAGAAGCCTGCGGGCGAGAAGTAGGTCCAGTCGATGGTCTGGTTCTTCTTGAGGTTGTCGAGGACCTTGATGTGGGAGTCGACGATCGGGAGCCACTCCGCCGGAAGGAAGCCGCTGTCGCGCAGCGTTACAGGCTTGCCGTCGGGACCRGGAACGTAGAGGCTGCCGGCTCCGCCGACGACCAGGAGGCGGGGGCCGCTGTTTTTGCCGCCGGCTAGTGAGACACCTTCGACCACGCGATCGGTCAGGCCGACGATCTGGTCCGTATCCGTAAGTGGCGGGGCCAGGGCGCTTACTACGGCATCGGCGCCGCGTACGACGGCCGCAATCTTGTCCGGGTGGCTGGCATCATCCACCACGCTGGTGGCTCCCGGTGCGCTGTAGTCCGCGTGACGGGTTACCGCCACCACCTGATGCCCGCGCGACAACAGTTCTTTCACAATCTCTACGCCCGACTTACCCTTAGCTCCATAGACAACGACCTTCATGACGATCCTCCATTTATTTCGATATCGAAATATCGCTTCGTATGACTAGATGACCCTCGTACCTTCTCGGATGCAGGAAAAAGTGACACCGAGGCCGGGCACAGGTTAGAGTTGCGGTGAAAACGGAGCAAGGAAAGGGCCATGGCGAAGACGATAGGCATCATGCTCACGGAAGGGATCGAAGCCGGCGTAGTGGAAGACAACGCGCTGGTGGGTACAACCACTCATTATCCGGAGAACCGCTCGGAGATGAGTGCGCTGGTAGAGAAGCCTCACGAAGCGTTGGTGGAGCTGTTGTGCGACCGGATTCTCGATATCGCACAGGGCCACAACGACATTACTGCTGTGGGGCTTGGCCTGCCCGGCCTGGTCCGGCAAGGCGTGGTGGAAGAGGCTCCGAACCTGCCGCAACTGAAGGGCGCGAAGATTCAGCAGGCGGTGAGCTTTGCCCTGCACGAGCGCGGATTCGACACCAACGTAAAGACCATCAACGATGCCGATGCCATGGCCGCCGGCCTGGCGGCTCAGTTTGGCAAGCTCGACCGCATGATTCGCGTCTGGACGCTCGGCCGGGGCATCGGGTACGGACGCTATCCGTTCGTCGACGGCGTGTGGGAGGGCGGCCATATGGTGGTCACGCTCGATGACAAGGAACGCTACTGCGGCTGCGGCGGGCGCGGGCACCTGGAAGGCATCATGGGTCATCGCGCCATGCGCATGCGCTTCCTCGACCTGGAGCCGGAAGAGGTCTTCGAAATGGCGAAGAAGGGTGACGAGCGCTGTCTGCAGTTCAAGAAGCTGTGGCACAAAGCGCTGGCAGCGGCCACGGCCAGCAGCGTTCATATGACCGGGCCCGGCAAGTTCTATCTGACGGGCACGAACACGCGTCATATCGATCTGTCGATGCTGGAAAACTACGTGCACCAGATGGTGACGATGAGTCCGCTGCAGAGCTTCTCGATTGAGGTGGTGAAGGACTCGGCCGGCACCGCGGTGCGCGGCGCCGGGATTGTTGCTGGGATGTAGCGCCTCTGGCGAGGCGGGTTGAATGGTTGGATTGTTGAATGGTCAAAGGCCGCGCGTGAAGCGCGGCCTTTGTGTTTGTTGGAATATCTTCTCCAAACGGGTGCCCCACCCTCACAACGTTAGGGTGGGCGGGAAGCCACCGGATGTTGAGAAACGGTTCGCGCAAAGCGCGAATGCCCACATAAGCTTCGCGTATGTGGGGCACCCGGTATGTGTTGATGTGTTTAAATT
>NZ_JBFRCY010000685.1:0-2486 GCF_052113305.1 Terriglobus sp. YAF25 | reverse complement strand
CCAATTGCCAGGTAGTCTGCTTCGGTCGCCACCACCGCTTCGAACTGGCCAAGCGTGTGCGTCGACACACCGATGAGCTTCCCCGCGCCTGCGATGCGACGGGCATCGTCTGGATGAAGGTCGGTCTGCCCGACATGCACACCGTCACACTGTCCAATCCGCGCCAGATCTGGCCGGTCATTCAATAGCAAGCTTACCCCTGGGGCAGCCGACCGGATTCGCTGCAGATTCGCGAGAACCGTCTGTGGCGCTGCGACTTTATCGCGATACTGCAGCAGTGAGACTCCAGCCGATGCCAGTTCCCCTGCAAACTGCTCAATCGAGATCTGCCGTGCAGCCAATACACCGGCATCGAGAATGGGATAAAGCCGAGGAATCTGCACCATGATTACCGCGCCGATGCCAGGATGCGTCGTGCGTCATCCAGGCCTGCCTGCCCTCCGGTCAGTCCAATCTGCCAGTCAGTTCCCGGAACTACGCACAGATATAGAGCCCAGGGCTGCGTGGAGTTTTCATGCACACAAAGAAAGCTCAGATCGTGCGCACGAATTGTCTCCGGAGAAAAACGACCTTCCTCCATGCCTCGGCCATAGGTTGCAAGAATCTGTCTTTGGAATGCTTCAGCCTGCTGCGCATTACGAATGCCGCCAACGGCATGATCAATATTCAACTGCACGGAGTGCGACAGGCGGAAGATCTCTCCACGATCGGGATTGGTACTGCGCCACAGCAGAGGCAGACGAAAGCTATGACCGTTGAAGCTGGCATAGTTACCGTGGCGCACATGCCACCAAAGAGCCATGATGGGATCTCCCACTGTCCCCCAGCTCAGAACGAAGAAGTACAACAGCGGGAAAGGAACGATCCACATCGGGATAGAACGAAACAGGCCGCGCAGAGTCCATCGACGATGGTCTGACGGCCTGAGTGCGTCTTCCATGATCGCTATTCGGCCTTCGCCTTCTCCCGTTCAAAGAAGCGTTCCATGAACTTCGTGTCGAAGTTCCCGGCGCGGAACTCTTCATCCGCAAAGATCTTTTTGTGCAGCGGAATCGTCGTATGAATACCCTGCACGATGAACTGGTCTAGCGCCCGCTGCATCTTATTCATCGCTTCTTCGCGGTCTTTTCCGTGCACAATCAACTTGCCGATCAGCGAATCGTAATACGGCGGCACGACTCCTTCTGCATATTGTGCTGTGTCGACCCGGACGCCATTGCCGCCCGGCAGATTGAAGGCAGTAATCTTGCCCGCCGAAGGAGTGAACTTCTCCGGGTGTTCCGCATTAATACGGCACTCGATCGCGTGCCCATTGATCACAATGGGCTGCGGAATAATCTCCGTCAACTTCTCTCCGCCGGCGATGCGCAGCTGCGCCTTCACCAGGTCGATACCGGTGATCATCTCCGTCACCGGATGCTCCACCTGGATGCGGGTATTCATCTCGATGAAGTAAATCTTCCCGTCTTCATCCATCAGGAATTCGATGGTGCCCGCGTTCCAGTAGCCAATGTCCTTAAGTGACTTGCGGATTACCTTGCCCATCTCTTCGCGCTGTTGCTGCGTGATCTGGAGCGAGGGGGCTTCTTCGATCAATTTCTGATGGCGCCTCTGGATCGAGCACTCGCGTTCGTTGAGAGAAAGAACATTGCCATGTTCATCAGCAAGCACCTGGAACTCAATGTGGCGAGGCCGCTCGATGAACTTTTCCATGTACAGGTCGCCATTTCCGAAGGCATTCAGCGCCTCCGTCGATGCCTGGTTATAGAGATCCGGAAGCTCCTGCGGAGCGCGGCAGATACGCATTCCGCGTCCTCCGCCGCCGGCCACAGCTTTCAAAATGACGGGATAACCAACGGACTTCGCCCATTCCAGAGCTTCATCCACGCTGCCGATCACGCCGTCCGATCCGGGAAGAATCGGCACCTTCGCCTTCTTCATCGTCTGGCGTGCGGTGGACTTCTCGCCCATCATCCGCGTCACCTCGGGCGGTGGCCCGATGAACTTGATGTTCGACGCGCGGCATACCTCGGCAAAGTTGGCATTCTCCGAAAGCAGACCATAGCCAGGGTGAATGGCATCCACATCGGCAATCTCCGCGGCAGAGATCACCGCCGGAACATTCAGATAACTCTCGGCCGAACGAGGCGGTCCGATGCAGATAGCTTCATCGGCAAAACGGACATGCAGTGAGTTGCGGTCCGCTGTCGAATAGACCGCGACCGTACGAATGCCCATTTCCTTGCAGGCATTGATCACTCGAAGCGCGATTTCGCCGCGATTGGCGATAAGGACTTTGCGAAACATCTTCTTCCAGTCTTGTTACCAGGGATCGATCGAACAGCGTCTCAACGTGGCTTGACGGCAAACAGAGGCTGGCCATACTCCACCGGCTGACCGTTATTAACGATGCGACGTATAACCTCTCCCGCAACATCCGATTCAATCTCGTTCATCAGCTTCATGGCCTCGACGATGCACAGCAC
>NZ_JBFRCY010000684.1:0-2490 GCF_052113305.1 Terriglobus sp. YAF25 | reverse complement strand
CGTATCGGCTGCGCGAAACCAAAATACAGGGGCAACGCACTTTGTGAGCTGTATGAACTTCCAGTATCGACGAGCTGATAGCCAAGCAGCTCTGTTGTTCCGGCGCGGTAGACCTTCACCTCAGCTCCTGGGCGGGTGTAATGCCCCTGATCATCAAGGACAAGTACAGCCAGTGAGCGGCCGGGGGCACTGACGGGCAAGACATTGCGATACAGATTGACTCCGCCTTCCCGCTCATGATCGGCCAGCGCGAGATCGAGTGCGCCGTCGTTGTCAAAGTCGGCCCAGACCACGGCATGGTCAGCATCATGCTTCAGCATGTAGCCGGGAGTCACGTCGGTAAACGTGCCGCCATCGTTGTGCCACAGATAGTCCCGGATATTCTCGTGGCCGCTGAGGTATCCATCGGCGTACAGATCGGGCTTTCCATCGTTATCGTAGTCACCCCACCCGGTAGAGACCAGATGAGCGTTGATGCCAAGACCCACCTCCGGCGCCACATCGTGAAACCGAGTCCCGTCGTTCATCAACAACCATGCCGGCCCATAGTTGGCGGCAAAGACATCGAGCTTGCCATCGTTATTGACATCAATCACGCCAAGGCCGACGCTTCCGTAGTTGATGCCTCGGTTCTCCGCCGCGACTCCCAGCTCTTTTGCTTTGTCACTAAAGTGGCCGTAGCCGTTATTTACATAGAAACCATTGGCGTCGCCGTTCTGATTCGCTTCAAACAGGCTCAGATGTCCGCTCTGGTTATAGTCGAACCAGACACCGGCGATGGTCTTGCGCGGATCGCCCAGACCGGTCTTCGCGGTTGCATCGCTGAAGTGACCTTTGCCGTCGTTGTGATAGATCTTGTTTTCCTTCTCACGGAAAGCGACGGCCAGGTCAACCAGACCATCGTTGTCGTAATCCACAAAACTTATCTGTCTCGATTCGCCTGCATCGTAGAGGCCGCTCTCCAGCGCAACCTCGGTGAAGTGCCCGTTGCCATCGTTGCGATACAACCGGTTTGGCACGGTGGAGGTCATGCCGAAGCCCACATAGAGATCGAGCAGACCATCGCCGTTGTAATCACCCCATGCGGCTGAGCGGACCTCGTTGGTATCGATGATGCCGCTCGACAGCGTTACGTCCACAAACTTGCCATGATCGTTGTGATACAGACGATTCATATCGCTGCGATAACCGACATACATATCCGGCCAGCCATCGTTGTCATAGTCGCCAAAGACAATGGTTACCGCGGCCGGGATATTGAAGGTGTCCGCCTGGACGCGTTCGAAGGCTGGATGCTTCTCATGGCTTTCTGCCTCGCTGCAAGGGGCAAGCGTCATCGTCTCTTCCGCGGCTTCCTCCACTTTTGCCTTCGAGAACGCCAGCGGGAAATACGTCCCATTGCCCCATCCCGCAGCCAGATCGGTCGCATGTTTTGCGCCTCCGTTCGCCTGGTTGCCGGGCGCATTCAGCGCCACTGACCTGTCCCAGTTCTGCGGATCAAGGACGAACATGGCAGAGGCGCCATGAAACTCCGATGATCCAGTAGGGCTGACGTTACTGGTCGCCTGAACGGTAAAGGCATCCCCACCACGCGATACGGAATCGAGGTGAAAGACAGCGGCGGTCTCGTCATTCTCCAGGGGGTGACGCAGCTCTGCTTTGTGGACCTTCCCCCATGCCCAGGCGGAGAAATCATCTCCAAATCTCTTATAGATCTCCGCGATACCCTCTTCAAGAGCGGTAACCATGATGCTGTTGCGCTTGGTCACATCCTTTTCCGAGGTCAGCCAATGGATCACCTGTCGAGGATCGGTACTCTTTATCTCTCCCTTCAGGCTCTCCGGTAGGTTCGCTGCATATACCTTCGCCGCTAGCTTGTAGTACCAGAACTCGTACAGTGTCGCCGCCCTGGAGTCCATGGAGACGTCGAAGTTCCACTCCAGCAATGTACGGATGGCATCCTGCGTCGCCGACGTGGCACGAACACCTTTCAGCATCGGCACCAGTTTTTCCGCCACCAGCGATTTGTGGTCGAACTGAAGGTGCTCCATGTCTTCCAGGCTGAATTTCTGTTTTCCACCCAACACCTCCGTGATGCGGTCAAAGCGGTAGGGCGCACTGTACTCGTATCCGAGCGAGCTTTGATACCTGGGAAAGTATCTGCTCACAACATCGTTGTTCGCCGACGCATAGTAACCACGGCTCCCATTCAACTCGCGGGGAAGCGATTCCATCGCTTCGATACCCTGCCACTCATATTTCCCGTCCTTGCCGGGAACCGGCAGCAGGCCATCCCAACCCTTGCGAATCGGCGATGCGGCCGCGGCGATGTAACCGTAGTTCCCTTTCACATCGGCATACACAAGGCTGTGTGACGGCAGGTACCAGGATTTTGCGACTCCCTTTGTAAACTCGTCCCAGTTCTTCGCCTGCATGACATTCAAACTGCCCAGATATCCTGCGCCGCCGGGCATTGATCCTACCCAGCGC
>NZ_JBFRCY010000683.1:0-3441 GCF_052113305.1 Terriglobus sp. YAF25 | reverse complement strand
ATTGCGATTTGCCTCGTTTAGGAATGTTCAGATGGGTAAGCCTTCATCTTCCCTTCGTACGTCGTTCGGCCCCCCGCTCGTAGTGGATTACGCTGTCAGTGGCCTTGTCACGGTTGCGGCAAAAGTATTTTCATCGCTGTTCATGTCTCTGTTTTTCGTCATGCGGCTTCCCGCGATGCTTTCTGCCCGATTGCGGGGAGAGAAGCCCGAGCCTGCAAAGCGCGATAAGCGTCCTGAAGTCGTCTGTATTTCGCAGGAGCGCTTTCCCGGTTGGGTTGTCTACCAAACAAAAGAAGAATTCCCGACCTCAAGGCATGCCGAAAAGCGTACGGCTGCAAAGATCTCCAGATAGATTTCTTCACTACCGGTGGGTGCCCCATATCTCGGATGGGGGTTTGCAGGATCTTTTCGATAAGGACCTACTGGATCTTCAGCGACTCGCAATGCTACCTGCCGCTGTGTGACCGTAACTTGCCAGAAATGTTCCCGGCCCGGCTGGAATAACCGCATAAGAAAGTCCTGCTACGGTTCGCTTTTGCCACTGCACGGTAGCTCCGTTGAGCGAAACGGCAGTCAGGTCACCAGCGGCAGAGTGGATCGGCAGCATCGCTTCGATGCCACTTCCTCCGATTCCAACGTCGATTGAAAAAGAAAGCTGGCAGTTTGACCATTTGAGATTCCGAAACCGGGAAGCATTCCGCCCGTCGAGCCATTTCAATAGCTGTGCAGCGGTAATGACCGGGACATGATGTTTTTGAGCCGATGCGATGATCGCGTCAGCGCCGGAAGACTTTACGTCATCGTTATGCATATTGGCGGTAAATACGCCAAAGTACTCCGCGCTTCCCAGAGCATTCGCGAGGAGCGTATCAATCGTGAATGGATAGCTCTGTTTTGATTCGTCCGTCATCTGAGTCGGAGCTTGATAGACGTCGATCAGACTCCCATCGCGGCGGGCAAAACGCATCGGGAGCCCGGAGCCGGTAAATAACCCCGGAGTATCTTTGACCCACTTTGCAGGCCAGTAGTAGTAGTTCGTATCGAGCCGAATCCTATGGTTGAACTCTACCTGTGGCTGCGTATCGTAATCGCCCCAGGTGATGCAATCAGTCCGGTTGCTGACAGGAGGCGGAAGATTAGGATACTTTGCGGCAAAACCTTGGAGTTGCTGCAAATAGAGATCGTTTACAAATTCACGATCGATTTCTCGTCTTACAACACCGTCGTCCTCTCGAACCTGGTGGACCGGCCAATCTGTGCATGCTGTATAAACGTGCAATCCGATCTCGAATCCCTGTTTCACGAAGTCCTCAGCTTGTTCAGAGGAGATCGATCCGACAAAAATGTGCGAGGTAGCGCGGATGCACTCCCATTTTTCGAGCGAACAGTTGCTGGCGCTTTTACGTTGATACTCACGGAAGCGTCCCGCGGTTCCTCCATGTCCATGATCATCACCGGTCATAACGATGACGGCCTTGAAGCCGTGGGGCAAATACCAGAAGTGTGGAAGCGGTGTTTTGCTCGCGTTAAAAGTGATGATTAAGTTGGCCAGCAGCCGTTGTTGAATGTCCGCTTGGGGAATCGCAATTGCTTCCCGGGCCACCCAATCTGGTTGGGGGTCCTTTTCGCTCGGTCCATAAAACAGGTCGTCTGACCGTATCGGAGGGATTCCATCTCGCTCATGCCCCGACCACTCGGGATTGCCTTGGCGCGTATAGACAACGGACTTTGCCAGATCGTAGCTGAATACGATGACGTTGCCCGAGCCAAACGTTAGAGCGCTGACCGCAGGGAATGGAGTCGCAGTTTTGGCATCCGTATACAACGTGGCAAATACGGTGGCCTTGTCAGCGGCGAATAGATCGGCGTCGCCGTGAAACTGGATCGCTTGCTGAATCAATCCAGCGCCCGCTGGGGTCTTCGAGTTGATCCTCAAATAGCCGCTATGCTGAACGGCCTTGTCAGCTTCGGAAGTTGGCGAGCTAAACCCGAAGTTCTCCGCCAGCTTTCGGAGCGGCCGCATTGCGATCAGGGTTCCACCGCTTCGTACCCAGTCGACAAAGACCCGGATTTGATTGCTATCAACAGGCATTTCACCCAGAAGCACGATGTCATGCCTGGCGAGTTCCTGTGCAGAAATCTGATCTATATCTGCGACATCGAACTCATTCAATCCTTCATTGCGAAGAATCTCCGCATAGTATTGGCTGAAGCCATGGTTACCGGAAGTATCGTTTCAGGCGACATCGCCTTATTGAAGGTCAATGTGATCGGTTCCTGGGGCTCGACACCTACCTCGCCGGCGTAAGGGCTGGTAACCATGACACGTGGAATGGTTACGAAGCTGCGGACCAGTGGCGTGACCAAACCAACGCATATCACTGCGAAGAGAAAAGCGGCAGCAATTGCAAAGCTCCCTCTGATCTTGAGATCCGAAGGCACAGGCTCCCTCCCTTGGCGCCGTTCATCGTCCTGGTCAAGCACAAAAGACAGTGGTGCAGTGCGCAGTGGCGCATTAGTTTAGGCAACTTGGAAGCCAAATTGCCAGCATATTTATAAGTTATTTATTTTGAGTAATTTGCGAGCGAGGAATCCTGAAGGCGAGCTCGAGAGTCATTGGGCATCGCAAGATAATGCATAACGTCGAGCGGCAGGTGAATACGATAGTTTCCACTAGCCAGCAGAATGTTTACGTCGGGATTCAGGAKGTTGGTCGCAGCATCCTTGGTCGTGAAAGATGTCAGGAAGGGAAGGCTGAAGAAGGCCAGAACTTTGCCCTTGTTGGACCTGTCATTAAATTATTGGGGGGGGGGAAGTATGGCGGAGAGACAGGGATTCGAACCCTGGATACCTTGCGGTATACACGCTTTCCAAGCGTGCGCCTTCAGCCACTCGGCCATCTCTCCGTTGCGGGGATGCAACATCTCTGAAGGTATCACATCCCTGGCGTCCTTACATCGCCGGCCGAGCCAGAACGCCGTCATAGAAGCGTTCATAAAGGGGAATGACGTTAGAGCTGCAGAAGAGCTTCTGCGCGGTTTGCCTGGCCGCGTATGACATCTCCGCCAGCCGGTTCTTGTGGGTGAGCAGATCGATGGCGGCCGCAGCCATGCCGTCGGTGTCTCCTACGGGAAAGAGCATGCCCGTAACTCCGTCGTCGACAAGTTCTGGTACGCCGCCAACGCGGGTTGCGATCGACGGCACACTGCAGGCCATCGCTTCCAACGCAGCCAGGCCGAAGGACTCCATCTCGGAGGGCATCAGCATCAGGTCCGCCAGCGACAGCAGGTCCTCCACGCTGTTCTGCTTGCCGAGAAAGTGGATGCGGTTCTTGATGCCGTAGCTCACGGCAAGCCGCTCGGCCTCGCTGCAGTCGGGCCCATCGCCGATCAGCATGAGCCGCGCCGGGAGCTCGCGGGTGACCTTGGCAAAGGTGTGGAC
>NZ_JBFRCY010000682.1:0-4282 GCF_052113305.1 Terriglobus sp. YAF25 | reverse complement strand
GACGATGGCAGGACGCTGTACATCACCGCTTCCACGAGCGTCTATCGCCTCCGGGTTAAGACGCCTGGGGCAATGCCGCTCTACAGAAGGTGATGAGCAAATAACGAGCCTATAAAGCTTTCACAAGTTGCGTCATCCCAGTGGACGGAAACGATGAGCATTAAACATAAAACGAAGGTTCGGTGGTCGCTGGCATCCTGGCTGTTTGTATTGAGCGCTATCGCTTACCTCGACCGTACCAACCTATCGATTGCTGGATTGCAGATAGGCCATGAGTTTGGCCTTGGCAACCAACGACTCGGCTGGATGGCGAGCGCATTTCTGATCGGCTATGCGGCGTTCCAAGTTCCAGCCGGATGGGTTTCCGCTCGATTTGGGGCTCGCCTTGTGCTTACAGTTGGTGTTCTTTGGTGGGGAATTGCGACCATCTTCACCGCACTGTTACCTTCGTCGACCACTCACGCTGTGCTCTTTCTGGTGGCGCTTCGGTTTGGCCTCGGTGTCGGAGAATCCATCATTTATCCGGCGGCCAATCATTTCGTAATGCGATGGTTTCCGTCCCATGAGCGGGGCATGGTCAACGGACTCATCTTCGCCGGGGTAGGAGCCGGCAGTGGCCTGACGCCACCTTTGCTCACCTGGTTTATCCTTCATCACGGCTGGCGTTCTGCCTTCTGGTTCAGCGCAGTAGTCGGAATTCTGGCAGGTGTTATCTGGTGGTGGATTGCGAGGGATCGCCCAGAGACGCATCCGTTGGTTGGAGAAACCGAACTTAGGCTAATCCGGGAAGTGTCACCGGGCGATTCGCCGGATCATACCGTCAGCGAGAATGGAAGACACCGTCAACCAGAATCGAACAAAATCTCTTGGAAGCTGATTTTGCATCGGTCTGATCTACTTGCGCTCATGGGGGCATACTTCGGGTTCCTGTATGTGGCGTGGGTCTACTTCAGTTGGTTCTTCATTTACATGGCCCAGGTTCGCGGCTTCGATTTGAAGGCCAGTGCCCGGTACACAATGCTTCCGTTTCTATCGATGACAATCTTCTGCCTGCTGGGCGGAAAGTTGACGGATGTGCTGACACATCGCTACGGCCTTCGTGTCGGAAGGTGTGGACTCGCAGCGAGTGCATCGTTGCTGACGGCAGTGTTTCTTGTGCTTGGATCTCAACTTCACAATCCACAGCTGGCAGGTCTGACACTCGCTGCCGGTGCGGGAGCGCTGTATCTTTCGCAGAGCGCCTACTGGTCCGCTGCAATCGATATTGCAGGCCCAAACTCAAGTGTTTTCGCAAGCATCATCAACATGGGCGGCCAGATCGGCGGCGCTGTTACCGCCTCATTGACTCCATGGATCGCGCAGCGATTCGGCTGGACGACTTCTTTTGCGACAGCGGCTGCTTTTGCGGTTCTCTCCGCGATCTTCTGGTCCACTGTCCATCCAGAACGCCCTCTGCACGTTGGACCCATCGGTCCAGGGCCTCTGCCGAACGATAACAGTAGCAAACTTGAAGCTCATAACGGAGTAATTGAGGAGGCACACCTGTGATTCTGATTTCACCACGGCAACTTCTTGGAGTAAGGCCCGCTAGAAGGGTTCAGGTTGTATTGTCGTTGCTCCTGTTTGCGTCTTCCGGCTATGCACAGACGAGCGCTCCTGCAATGCAGGGTTCGCAGCCGCTCGAGCAGCGTATCGGCCATACCGATCCAGCGAAGGCCAACCATCTCACTGCAGTACATGATGGCCCAGGTGCTTTGGATTACCGTCCATTGCTGGGCTTAACTTCTCTTGATACAAACCTGATCTTTTTCCATCGCGGCGTGATTCTGCCTAAGAGTGGCATCGGCCAGCATTTTCATAACAAGTGCGAAGAGATGTTCGTCATTCTGGACGGTGAGGCGGAGTTTACTATAGATGGCCACACGTCTCTGATCAAAGGGCCGGTTGGCGTACCGGATGTCATGGGCCATGCCCACGCTATTTACAATCCGACGGACAAGCCAATCCAGTGGCTGAATATCAATGTCGGTCTAAGCAAGACTTACGATGCCTTCAATCTGGGAGACCCCCGTCAGGATGCCAAACTCGATCCTATTCCTCAGTTCATGACCATGCATTTGGATCGGGCATTATTAAAAACGGTCGAGCACATGGGAGGGGGAACCGGCCCCGTCCAATATCGCAGAGCTCTTCCTCCGAGCGTGTTCTCGTCCGTGTGGTCGTACGTGGGGCCTGAGGGACAGCCCTGCCGCTTTCACCGCGACGGGGCTTTTTGCAATCGCATATAAAACGTGCGCTATGGGAAACGAAGATGCGTGTTTGGATATGGGTGTGTGCGGCGGCAGTGCTGCTGGCGACGGCGGTCGGTGCAGAGGCCAGATCGGTCTACACCCTGCGGCCCGACGATCCGCATGCCGTCTACCTCGAGAAGGGCGCCTTTGGAGTCAAGGGTGACGGTGCCGCCGACGACTCTGACGCGTTGCAGGCAGCGATCGACAAGGTGCAGGAGACCACCGGTGCCGGCATTGTGTATCTTCCGCAAGGCCGCTACCGCCTGAACAAAACCATTTATGTCTGGGCCGGCATCCGTATCGTGGGTTACGGCGCTGAGCGTCCAGTTCTGTTTCTTGCTCCCAACACGCCGGGCTTTCAGGAAGGCCACGGCTTTCTCGGCACAGGCCGCTATATGGTGCAGTTTGCCTCCAATCGTCCTCAGCGGGGCAGCCCGATCGTCGATGCCAATGAATTCACCTTCTACAGCGGTATGAGCAACGTGGACTTCGAGATAGGCGATGGCAATGCGGCAGCGATCGCTATACGTTTCCACGTGGCGCAACACTCGTCTTTGAATCACATCGACTTTCACGTAGGACATGGTCGCGCCGCGTTGGAAGATGTTGGTAATCAGGGCAGCGACCTGAAGATCTACGACGGAGAATACGGCATTGTCTCGGTAAAGACCTCGCCGGCGTGGCAGTTCCTGCTGATGGACTCGGTCCTCGAAGGCCAGCGCAAGGCAGCTATTCATACGCAAGAGGTCGGCATGACGCTGGTGCGTAACCGGATTGCGAAGACCCCGGTTGCCGTCGAGATCAGCAAGGGCATGGCCGAGCAGCTCTATGGCCGCGATCTTGTCTTTGAAGACATCCGCCGTGCGGGTGTTGTCGTCGGCAATGTGGGGGCCGCGCACTCGCAGATCACGCTGGATGGTGTTGCCTGTAACAACGTGTCGAAGATGCTGGAGAATGGGGAAGGGGCGGCCGGTTACACGGAGATCAAAGCGCCGGGAAGGTTCTGGAGAGAAGAGAAGCTAACCCTGGGACTGGAGATTGGCAACGATGGCCGTGAGGCCGGCTATGCTCTTCGCCATCGTGAGATCTTGCTGCACTCCCTTCCGTTGCTGGCGAAGACGGATATCCCCGAGTTTCCGGCAATGAGCGAATGGGTTAACGTGCATACGCTTGGCGTGAAGGGTGACGGCGGGACGGATGACGCGCCCGCGCTGCAGAGGGCGATCGACACCTACCGCGTGCTCTACCTGCCCGAGGGCATGTACCGCCTAACGGGCACGCTGCACCTGAGGCCAGACACAGTGCTCATCGGTATGAACCCGACAACCACCATGCTGACACTGCTGGAGGAGGAGCCAGCGTTCTCAGGTACGGGTGCGGAAGTCCCATTGGTCGAGAGCGCGCGTGGCGGCAACGCCATGATGATGGGCCTTGGCGTCGGGACCGGATTTGCGAATCCGCGAGCCGGCGGCATAGTGTGGCGCGCCGGCGCAGCGTCGTTCCTTGATGACGTGAACTTCAGCGTGGGACGTGGGCGTGCAAACAGTTCATTGAGTCCTAATGCTCCGCCGGTCCCTCCGCGCACAGGTCCGCGTCGGGATACTTCTGAGAGCGAGCAGCCCAGCCTGTGGGTCGGCGAGGGGGGTGGCGGCCTGTTTCGTGGCATCTGGACGGCGAATACCACCGCGAATGCCGGCCTTGTCGTGGAGAACACGAGCACGCCCAGCATTATTTACCAGATGTCCTGCGAGCACCACATGCATTACGAGACGCGTTTTCGCCACGCGCAGAACTGGACTGTCTATGCGCTGCAAACCGAAGAGGAAAAGCCTGCGGGCGCCGAGGCTTTCGCGATCGAGTTGGTGAACTCGCAGCACATTCTGTTTACCAACTTGTTCATGTACCGGGTCTCGCGTAACACCATACCCAAGCTCAATGCGATCGAGTCAAAGGGTTCCAGCGATATCCGGCTTGAGAATGTGCACGTCTTC
>NZ_JBFRCY010000681.1:0-2495 GCF_052113305.1 Terriglobus sp. YAF25 | reverse complement strand
CCACAGTATTAGGAGAATTGCTCTAGCGCTTGTTTTCCCCGGCCGGAAGTGCAAATGCGATATACCCCTTCGATGTCGTCGGGTTAGAGACCCCTCCCGGAGGAATGTAAGCGCCCTCGGGATAAGGAGTTCCTCCGCCACTCACGGTAAACAGGACATACTCGCGTCCGTCTGCTTCATAGACAGCAGGCACCCCCTGCGATCCGTTGGGTAGATCTTTAGTGAAGATCACTTTGCCGGTGGCGCTGTCCAGGACGTAGAGCTTCGAGTCATTGCCGGCAAACAGAACCAGGCCGCCGGCTGTGGTGACGAAACCGCTCTTTGGATAGATGTTTCCCCGCAGCTTGTCGCTCGGACCTGCCTGGGGAACATCACCATAAGGCGTCTTCCATTTGATCTTGCCCGTATTTAGGTCGTAGGCGGTGATGGTGCTCCAGGGCGGAGTGATGACGTAAGGCTCGTTGCCGTACCCGGTCTTGTAACGGGATGGAGGACCTTCGACATCATTTGGATAAGGCGGCTCGCCCGTCAGCGTGCGCATCAATGTCTGGGTGGCGGCCGAAGGCGCCGAACCCAATGGCGCGAGATCGGGCTGCTTGAGAAAGGCCATCAGATCATTCATCGCCGGCGCCGGCAGGGAAGAGAAGGACGGCATGGTCGCTCTTCCGCTGGTGATGGTGTTGCGTGTCGCCTCCACGCCAAGCCGGCTGACCACGGTATCGAGTGCAGGTCCGCGATCGCCTTTCAGCTCCGGTCCGTGGCAGAACTGGCAGTTCTGCTCATAGACGGCGCGGCCCATCTGTTCCTGCGTAGGAATGCCGGTTCTGGGACGCACGTTGCGCGGCCGGCTTGGGATCAGACCGCCTGCATTGGCCGTGGTCGACTCGCCGGCACCCACAAGCTTGATGATCGACGGCATGTCTTTGGAAAGCACATAGACCGTTCCGTCAGCCGCGTTTGCTCCGGTGCTGAAGAAGAGAGCACCACCGTTCACGCTGGGAAGATTGATCGTGTCCGCGGTTGTCGATGGAGGCGTGTAGAAGCCGGTTCTCGCCTTGGATAGGCGCTCGCGCCACCAGGGCACCTCTTCCGGCTTCATAAAGCCTTCGTACATATCTTTCACAGTCATGCCCTGGCGGGAGAACGGAGGCACAACGGTGGGATAGGGCTGTGTCTTTGAGGTGACCTCGCCTGGAACATCGCTGGCCGGGACCGGACGTTCTTCGATTGGCCATAGCGGTTTTCCGGTGAGCCTGTCGAAGACATATAAGAAGCCGTTCTTTGACGCCAATGCGACGGCATCGACTGTCTTGCCGTTGTGCTTCACGGTGACGAGCTGCGGTGCAGAATCCGGGTCGTAGTCCCAGACGTCATGGTGCACGGTCTGGTAGTGCCAGAGATGCTTGCCGGTGCGGGCATCGAGGGCCAGCAGGCAGTCGGCATAGAGATTGTTGCCTTTCCGGTCGCCGCCGTAGAGCTCGTATTTAGCGGAGGCAACGGGGAAGTAGGCGATGCCATGTTTAGGATCGACCGTAATCTCACCCCATACATCTACGCCACCCATGTACTTATAGGCGTCCTTCGGCCACGAGTCGTATCCGAACTCGCCCGGTCGCGGAATAGTGTGGAACACCCAGAGAAGTTTGCCAGTCACTACGTCGAAGGCGCGGATATCGCCGGGAGGAGCGAGATATCCCTCACCGGTAGCGCTGCCAAGAATGATGATGTTCTCAAAGACGCGGCCGGGAGTACGGGAAGAGAGCGGGCGGGTAGCGCGGTCGAGCCCGATCTTCAGATCGAGTTTTCCGTGGTCGGCAAAGGAGTCGACGAGCTGTCCGGTGCGCGCATCCAGAGCCTGGAGGTAACCGTTGGCAGAGACGAGCACGCGACGGTCTTTGCGGTCTTTGCTCTCCCAGTAATTGGCGCCGCGCATACCCGCGATGCCGGAGAAACGCGAGGGCGCATTGCCGGGAAGGGTAAAGGCGTGGCTCCACAGCTCCTTGCCGGTGGTCGCGTCAACCGCCACCAGCGATCCCTGCTTCGCCGCCACATAGGCGATGTTGTCGATGACCAGCGGGCTGAAGGTATAGGTCATGTCATCACCGGTCAGATAGCTCCAGGCGACATCGAGCTTATTCACATTGCCGGTGTGGATCTGTTTCAACGGCGAGTAGTGCGCGCTCTCCGGTCCACCGAGATAGTCCTTCCAGCCAATCGGGGCCTGCTGTGCAGATGCAGCGGTACAGACGCAGGTAAGCAGGAGCGCAGTGGTGCTGAGTACGTGACCTGAGACCAAATGCGAAACGTGACTTTGTCTGGAGATTGCCCTCCGTGATATTTGCGGGCCGTGCACTTTTTCCCTCCGTCTGAGAACGCGTGTATTTGCAGGAGAGAATAGTACATTACGCAATATATGTTGCGCATTGTGCAATATGCGAAAGGCCCACTTCTATGAAATAGGCAAGGCACTGGGATGGAATGGTTCGGAATGGTTC
>NZ_JBFRCY010000680.1:0-2501 GCF_052113305.1 Terriglobus sp. YAF25 | reverse complement strand
GATCAACATCGCGTTGAACCTGTACCTGGTCCCACGGTTCGGGCTTATGGGAGCCGCGTTCGCCACGCTTCTCGGCTATATCGCAATGGTGGCCAGCCTCATCATCATCAATAGAAATATCCTGCCGCTCACACCGAACGCTTCACTCATCCTGAGCGGCGTTGCGGCGGTGGCTCTTGCATATCCTCTTCCATCTCTTACTACGTTTCATCTGCCAGTTGTCACGCTTCTGGCACGGCTCGCCGGCTACACCCTCGTTTTCCTTACGAGCATGCTAGCCATCTCTTCCGGCTTCCGAACACTCATGCTTACCGCATGGAGGCGGGCGGGGTCTAGATTCGCCTTTCGCAGCCACACCGCAAAGGCCGAAATCATCGAGGAGTGTGAGACGTCAAACGCTGGCCAAGGAGTATCCCAATGATCCTCGCTGACCTGGATCCATCGACAACGATAGGAGTACGCAGCATCCTCCTCTATGCGTCAGTTGTAATTGGCGCACTCCTTACCCTTGCGTGGCGATCGGAGATCGGGATCTATGCCCTTACGGTTCTGCTTCCCCTGCAAACAACCCGGTATCACCTGCATGCGTTTCCGCTCGGCTCCAAGATCGTCGACATCCTGCTGCTCTGTGTATTAATTGGCACCGTGATACGCCCGCAGTCCAAGCTTGCCTACCGCCCACGTATCGTAATTTTTTTCGCGTGTCTAGCGATCTTCTATTTCCTGTCCCTATGGCGAGGAGCATTTTACCTCGGCGGAGATTTCCCCATCTGGTTTTCGGACCATCGTCTCGTCGATTACAAAAACTTCATCGTCATGCCAGTCCTGGCCTTCGCGGTTGTCCGTACTATTCGGACCAAACGACAGATCCTCACAATCGTTGTTCTGTGTGGCCTCACAGCGATGGTTGTTGACTGTAGTTACCTGAAATCGTCCGTTGACCGGGACTTCACGCACTACTCTGAAGAAACACGAGATGCCGGCCCTCTCGGTTACGCCGGTGAGAACGGTCTCGCCTCCTACTTGGTGGAGGCGACCGCCTTCATCCTTCCACTGATTGTCGTGAAGAAGAATCCCTGGCTCAGACTACTTGCACTTACGGTCGCCGTAGCGAATACGGTTTGCCTTCTGTTCTCCTATTCGCGCGAAGCCTACCTGGCTCTTGCGGTCATTCTGTGTTTTCTCGCTGTTGTCAGGGTACGCGCTCTCTTCATCCCAATCCTGCTGTTGCTGCTTGGATGGCAAGCCATTCTTCCTGTAGCAGTCCGCGAGCGTATTGCCATGACCTATTCACGTCCCGACCCCGGCATGGCGGCCGAACTGGATGCTTCTGCTCAAGAGCGGGTTATGCTGTGGAGCGATGCCATGGATCTGTTTCGTCATAATCCAGTATTTGGCACAGGCTTTCTCACATATGCCGAGCTCAACCGGGTTGGCTCCTATAAAGACACTCACAATTTCTATCTGAAGATGCTTGTGGAGACCGGCCTCGTCGGCCTCTGTCTTTTCATTCTCCAACTCCTGCTGCTCTTGCGTGAAGGCATGCGGCTCTTTGCAAGAGCACGAGATTCGCTGCTGTCGCTTATTGGCCTGGGTTACGCCGCCATGATCGTAGCCGCCACCATCGTGAACCTCTTCGGGGATCGATGGGCGTTTATCCAGGTGGACTCGAACCTCTGGATCCTCCTCGGATGCGTCATCTGCGGGTCGTCCCTCGCCGCTGAAAGCCGTAAGCAGCTACAGCGTCCACAACCCTCAACAACCATCGTCAAAGCGCCATGGGCGATTCCCGCAGCCTCACTGACACATGAAAAAGTGATGTCATGACTCCCCTTACAAACAACGCGCTCCCGAAGCGGAAGATGGCCCAGTTTCCTGGAAAGGTTCAAGCAAGCACTACCGATCGCTCCATCCTCTTCCTGATCGATCAATTGACCGAGATGGGTGGGGCAGAACGGATGATGTTTGAGCTGGCAAATCGCCTGAAGAAGCTTGGATACGCGGTTTCCATCATCACCTTCCGTGAGAATCCCAGCCCGGAAGCCTATACCTATGGCATCGAGGTCATTGTGTTACCGGTTCGCTCCTGCCTTTCATGGCGAGCTATCGGCGTTGCGCGGAAGATAAGACAGATCATTCGCGAGAAAAACATTGCCATTGCACAGACCTACTTTGAAAGCTCAGACCTGTTTGGCGCCGTGGTCTGCCGGTTATCCGGAGTGCGAAAGATCTGCTCCAGCCGCCGTGACATGGGGCTTCTGAGAACTCGAAAGCATACGCTGCTCTATAAACTCTGCGCACCGCTCTACAGCCGAGTGTTCGCCGTCTCAAAACGAGTCGCGGGGTGGCATCAACAGCAGGACGCCATCGGACCGCAAAAGATGGAGGTCATCTATAACGGTGTCTACCTTGCTACCTATAACCACCGTATCGATAGAAACCGGGCGCGCAAAGCCTTCGGCATTCCCCTCGACGTCCCGGTAGTCACGACGATCGCCAAC
>NZ_JBFRCY010000679.1:0-2955 GCF_052113305.1 Terriglobus sp. YAF25 | reverse complement strand
GCATTGGCCGGACGTATGTGTACGAGCTTCTCGATGAGATCAACTCCCCTGGCTTCGGACTAGTCGACGGCAACATGAATCCGCGGCCGGCATACTACGCGATTCGGAGCCTGATCGGAACTCTCGCTGATCCGGGCCCGAGCTTTACCCCTGGAACGTTGCCCTATGCCGTCACTGGAGGAGATTCCTCACTGCGCAAATTGCTCTTCCAAAAACGAGACGGCAGCTTCTGGCTGCTCCTCTGGTCRGARCAGAGCAGCTATGACTCCGTGCATACCGTGTATACGCCCGTGACTCCGCAGCAGGTAACGCTCTCTCTGGGAGGAACCTACTACACTCCTAGTGTCGGCACGTTCGATACAACCGGCAATCTGAACTGGACCAACACGGATACAGCAAGCCAGACAGTGCCGTTCACGATCTCAGACCAAATCACGATTGTGAAGATACTTCCGCGGTAAGGTCTTCCTCGTTAAATATCTCTGATGGATCAGAGTTCCCATGAGGAACGCTCCGCAGAGGTTACTGGATGAATGCTTTGAATTTCGAGAGGGGGGGCAACCCCCTCTCTTCTTTTTTGTCTTGCGCTTTCGGCGTCTGCAGGTGGGCAGGAGAAGAGCAAGTCTCCCGTTCAGTTCCATAACTCCGCGCTCTGGAAGCTAATCTTTCTGTCGGATCAGGTCGGCGCCGACAAAAGCGGACATATCGAAAGACGATTTCAATGCTCAGACAAAGCAGGCCTCCGAGAACCTGAAGACGATTCTTGCCGAGATCGAGGCTTTTGCGGTCAGTAGTTCCCAAGGTCCCGACAGATTTGTTAGTGCCATTCTTCAAATACCAGGTTCAATGTCGCCTTCCCGACTTTTAGATAAGTGTGTATCTCTCGCTCCCGGTAAGGATCGATTTCTCGAAAATTTACGGGCAGTTATGGAAGAAGGCGCTTTCGTGTACGGTTGGCGCGAAGTCTGGACCCTCTGGACCAAAATGGGTCTGGAAGCCGTTTTGTGTGGCATCCCGAAACTTGCGTTGGAATGGTTCCCGCTTAGGATGAAAACACCGAGCACGTAAATTTCAATCGTAAGTCGACGCCGCCGCTGTTGTGCGAGCTCTTTGCCCGCTTCTGCACGTTGGCGGCGGTGTGTCTGAAGGATGGTTTGTTTGAGTTTTCTTTTGTTTGGGAGGATGCTGGCAGCGGGTCAGTCGTCATCATTTAGTTCGAAGCCCGTGGATGTAACCTGCAAGAAGGTTTTTCGAAAGCTGGCCTTACGACACTGCAAACCATCCAGAAGACAAACACTACAAGCGTTGTTCCTAAGCGCCTGTGCTGTTTCTTTGGGATGCGGTTCTGCGAAAGAGGTGCTGGCGGCCGGGGGGCAGCAATATACAACCTCAAATTCAGTAACCCTGCCTCAGGTGCAGGCTTCATCCGCCGATGCGTTTGTTGACTCGATGGGTGTGGTCACGCACATGACCTACGACAACACGCCGTACTATACCAACTGGGCGAAGGTGCTGACGTATCTGCAGCGTCTTGGTATCCGCCACGTCCGCGATGGATACTTCAATCCCAACTGGGGTGCGCCGCTCACCACGCGGCATCAGCAGTTGGCACAGTCTGGGATCCGCACGAACTATGTGGTGCCGTACGATCCCGCAATCACATCACAGACCATTCAGAAACTTTCGGCTGTGGACAAAGACATGGAGCTTCTTGAAGCTCCCAATGAGTGTGATGTCGCAGGGAATTGCGGTGCCTCTGTAAGCGCAAGCATGGCCAATATGATTGCGTTTACTCCGGCAGTACGTTCAGCAGGAACGGCGCTGAAGATACCTGTGCTGGGGCCGTCGTTCGCTGGATACGAAACCTATGGGGCGGTTGGCAATATCAGTTCTCTGATGACTCATAACAATCTGCACGTCTACTTCGGTGGGCGTAACCCAGGCAGCGCCGGATGGGGTGGCCCGGACGCGCAGGGAAATGCTTATGGATCCTTCCCGTTCTGGCTGGATCAGGCGAATCTCGACGCGCCCGGACTGCCTTCGCTGGTCAGCGAGACAGGATACTTAAGCTTCCCCGGCAATCCAACACCGTATACGATCCCAACGGATGTAGAGGAGTCTTACATTCCACGGACGTATGCTCTCTCATTTCTTGACGGCGTCAGCCGGACGTATGTGTATGAACTTCTCGAAGAGGTCAATTCGCCTGGCTACGGACTGATTGACCCCAATATCGGTACGTTCGATACGACGGGAAATCTGAATTGGAGCAGCACCCGCACGACAAATCAGACAGTGCCGCTCACGATCTCAGACCAAATCACGATTGTGAAGATCCTTCCGCGGTAAGGTCTTCCTCGTTATGATCTCTGATGAATGAGAGTTCCTTTGAGGAACGCTCCGCGGAGGTTACTGCATGAATGCTGTGAATTTCCTGAGGGGGGCAACCCCCTCTCTTCTTTTTTGTCTGATGCTTTCGGCCTCTGCCTCCGGGCAAGCGAAGATCAACTCTCCCGTCCAGTTCCACAACTCTCCGGCGCTGGCGCCATCGCCTGGTTACAGTCAGTCAGCAGTTGTCACGAGCGGGAAGCTCATCTTTCTTTCGGGACAGGTCGGCGCCGATAAAAGCGGCCATATCGCGAAAGATGATTTCAATGCACAGGCAAAGCAGGCCTTTGAGAATCTGAAGACGATTCTTGCCGAAAATGGAGCAACACCGGCCAATCTGGTGAAGCTTAACTATTACGTGGTTGGGCTGAATACCGATCGTCTGAAGTCGTTGCGGACCATTCGGGATCAGTACATCGACGTTCAACACCCGCCTGTGAGTACGCTTGCCGGGGTGAAAGATCTCTTTCGCGAAGAGTGTCTGATTGAGATTGAAGCTGTCGCGGTGATTCCCTGAAGCTATCGCTCATTCAGGTTTTAGGGTAGTGACAGATTTGTCAGTAGGAC
>NZ_JBFRCY010000678.1:0-2527 GCF_052113305.1 Terriglobus sp. YAF25 | reverse complement strand
ATCACCTTCTGTCCGCGATGCTTCTGGCTTCGCTTAATGCGCGTCGCCAACACCGGATGCGATTCGCAGGTATTCGAACCGACGATGATCACAAGCTCAGCCTGCTCGATATCGGCGATCGATCCCGAATCTCCACCGTAGCCGACCGTGCGGCTCAGGCCCATGGTCGCCGGCGTCTGGCAGTAGCGCGAGCAGTTGTCGATGTTGTTCGTGCCGATCACCTGACGCGCCAGCTTCTGCATCAGGTAACTCTCTTCATTGGTGCACTTCGACGACGCAATAAAGGCAAAGGCATCCGGTCCGTGATTCTGCTTGATCTGCTTGAATCTCCGCTCGATCAGGTCCAGCGCCTCTTTCCACGTGGTCTTGCGGAACTCGTTGGTCCTCTCGTCGCGGATCATGGGATGGCGAATACGTTCTTTCGAGTTCACGAAGTCCCAGCCGAACTTGCCCTTCACACATGTCGAGATACCGTTCGCCGGGCCGTCTGCCGGCTCGATCTTCAGGATGTGACGTCCCTGCGTCCAGACATCGAAGCTGCAGCCGACACCGCAGTAGGTGCAGACGGTCTTCGTACGCTTGTTCCGCAGATCGCGCGCGGCGGCCTCTCCATTCGAGATCGCCATAATCGGCGGAAATCCTGTCGCAGGTTCCACAGCCTTGACCGCCGCAATCATGCCATTGAGCACCGGCTGTGGAAGCGCCGTCAGATATCCCGCGCGCCCGAGCATGGACTTCTCCATGAGTGCATTGCAGGGACACACGGTCACGCAATGTCCGCAGGAGACGCAGGACGAACCCGCAATCTGCATTCCCCCGTCCCACAGAACCCGCGGATGTTCCGACTCCCAGTTGATGGTCAGCGTCTCGTTCACCTGCACGTTCTGGCAAGCCTCGACGCAGCGTCCGCAGAGAATGCACTGCGACGGGTCATAGCGATAAAAGGGATTGGAGTGATCCTGCTGATAAGGCTTGGGTGTGAACGGCCGCTCCTGATGCCTCACATCCAGATTCATCGCCGTGTTGTGCACCGTGCAGTTGTGGTTGGAGTTATCGCAGACCGTGCAGTAAAGATCGTGGTTCTTGAGGATACGATCGAAGGCATCGCGTTGCGCCGCATCGGCTCTCGGAGAACGGGTAGCAACTTCCATCCCCGGCGTGACCGGCGTTGCGCAAGCGCGCACCATTCTTCCATTGACTTCGACCATGCAGGTGTCACAGGTCTCGATCGGGCCCATGGAATGGTGATAGCAGACCTGCGCCAGCCTGCGATCTGGGAGCGCATGGTTGATGCGCTCCACCAGTAGCTCGCCGGTGGCAGCGGGAACCTGAGCGCCGTCCAGGTGGATGGTAGTGTCGAGGGGCAGAACGGTTTCGGTATTGAGCAGGCGCTTGTCAGGCATTCTCCTTAGGATGATACCGGCGGCAGGTTGGTGGCTCTCATGCGCAAGAGAGAAGCAGCCCCTTGCGTCAATTCCTGCATCTAGAGCATTTCTCCTGTTGCTGGGTAGCCCGGAAGGGGAGTGCAGCGGCGTTTTCATTGCGGAAAACGCCCATAGATACGGAATCCCTACACTACACCTACAGGAGAAAATGCTCTAGCGTCCCGGAGGATCAAGATGGCAGGCGATATACGAATCGGCATCTCCGGTTGGAGATACGCCGGCTGGCGCGGCGTCTTCTATCCGCCGAAGCTGCCGCAGCGGCGCGAGCYGGAGTTCGCCGCCGGGCGCTTTCGTTCCATCGAAATCAACGGCACCCACTACTCGCTACAGCGCCCAAAGAGCTTCCTGCAGTGGGCCTCCGAGACTCCAGACGACTTTATCTTCTCCATCAAAGGGTCACGCTTCATCACCCATATGAAGAAGCTGCGCGATATTGAAGATGCGATGGCAAACTTCTTCGCGCAAGGAATGCTGGCGTTTGGTCCCAAGCTCGGGCCTATTCTTTGGCAATTTCCTCCGCAATTCCAATTCGATCCCGCTCGTTTCGAAAGCTTCTTCAGGGTTCTGCCGCGCACCCTTGGACAGGCCGCAAAGCTGGCCTGCTTCCATGGACCCCGGCTTCAGGGCCGTGCCATCACCCAAGCGCCACGGGGAACGACAAGGATGCCGCTTCGCCACTGCGTCGAAATTCGCCATGAAAGCT
Organism: Terriglobus sp. YAF25; assembly: GCF_052113305.1. Taxonomy (NCBI): domain Bacteria; kingdom Pseudomonadati; phylum Acidobacteriota; class Terriglobia; order Terriglobales; family Acidobacteriaceae; genus Terriglobus; species Terriglobus sp. YAF25. Next base: position 379 of record NZ_JBFRCY010000678.1, on the reverse strand, counting down.
TTGCCGTACCTGCGTTCGTCGATCTGCTCCGCAGACACAAAATCGGTCTGGTCGTTGCCGACACGGTCGAGTGGCCGCTGTTGATGGACGTCACCAGTGACTTCGTCTACTGCCGCCTGCATGGCGCAGAACAGTTGTACGCCAGCGGCTATGAAGAGAAAGCCATCGCGCAATGGGCCGACCGGGTGGTGCGCTGGGCTACGGGACAGGAATCCCACAACGGCCGCTTTGCCTGCACGGACCGTGCGCCGAAGCTGCCGCAGCGGGATGTCTACGTCTACTTCGACAATGACATGAAAGTGCGCGCCCCATTCGATGCCATGGCGCTTCAGGAGCGCGTCAACCACCTACTGCCGGAGTGCCTCCATCGCAATGACGC
>NZ_JBFRCY010000677.1:0-2527 GCF_052113305.1 Terriglobus sp. YAF25 | reverse complement strand
ACCGGGTGCCCCACCCTCACAACGTTAGGGTGGGTTCGGAATACCCAGGATCTCAATAACACTGTACCGATTGTCCCTGGTTCAGGATGAGATGAAGTCTTCAGCGGCTTCTTTGGATTTTGTGACTCCTGTACCCACCCTAACGTTGTGAGGGTGGGGCACCCCGGCTGTCAAACATCGCTTCGTGACATGCATCATCCGTGTAATTCGAAGATTCAGATTTCTTATAAGCTAGCGACTTCCACCCACAACAGCGCTTATGGTTCAGGTCATGAACATTAGCGCTACGCAGCTTGTCTTCGATACCACCGCCGCCACCTACGACCGGGACCGTGCAAAGCTGATCCCGCCGCACGACGATTTCTATGGCTGGGCCATACGTCTGATTCCGCCGGCAGCCAAAACCATCATCGACCTGGGAGCTGGTACAGGCATTCTGACCACACTCATCCGGCAGCACTTTCCTGAGGCGCAGATTCACCTCGTCGATCTCTCTCCATCGATGCTCGAGATCGCTCGCGAGCGCCTGGCGCACGACAGCCGCATGCACTTCCATCAGCTTGACTACGCGAACGATTCCCTTCCCGGTGACGCCTGTGCGGTCGTCTCAGCTCTTTCGATCCATCACTCAACGGACGAAGCGAAGCAGAAGGTCTTCGGCGCCGCCTTCAAGGCGTTGAAACCGCGCGGCGTCTTCATCAATGCCGATCAGGTGGCCGGCCCTACTCCCACTGTCACCGATCGCTATCACGAGCTCTGGCTGCGCCAGGTACGGATGGACGGAGCAACGGAAGAGCAGATCAAAGCAAGCCTCTACCGCATGACCGATGACAAGTGTTCTCCGGTCGAGGAGCAACTCCGCTGGATGCGTGAGGCAGGTTTCGCTGACGCCGACTGCTGGTTCAAGGAGGCTCGCTTCGCGGTAATGGCCGGTACGCATCTATAGGGTGTGTCATCCAAGCAGGCCAATAACAAGGGGCGTATCATCGAAGCAGGCCGATGAAGACGACGCGCTACAAGAAGTACGAGGGCGACCTGGCCAGCGAGCTTGGCCTCGAAGAGCTGATGGAAGCGCTCGGCGATTTTCTGCTCGACTCCGGCTTCCAGAACCCCTACGCCGACTTCAACGAGATGAACCTCGATCAGACGCTCGACGACTTGCGCGACGCCATTCGCCAGGTGCTGGAGAACGGCGACTTCCTCGACGAGCAGACACAGCAGCAGTACGACGAGATGTCTGCCGAACAGCAGGAGAGCCTGGTCGACCGCCTGGTCGAGCGCATGCAGAACGAGAACATGATCCGCACCGATGCGGAGACCTCGGACAAGACACAGCAGTCCGCCGCTCCCGGCGAAGTGGGCCGCAACGAGTCGCAGGTTCGCTTCGAGGTCACCGACAAGTCGATGGACTTTCTCGGATACAAGGCGCTACGCAATCTGCTTGGCTCTATGGGCCGCGCCAACTTCGGACGTCATGACACGATCCAGGAAGCATCCGGTGTCGAAGCCAGTGGATCCTCCAAGCCCTACGAGTTTGGCGACACACTCAATCTCGACGTCACCGCCACGCTGAAGTCCGCCATTGAACGCGAAGGTCTGAGCATGCCGCTGAACATCGAGTACAGCGACCTGTACGTGCATCAGTCAGAGTTCCAGGCATCCTGCGCTACGGTGGTAATGCTCGACTGCTCGCACTCGATGATCCTCTATGGAGAAGACCGCTTCACCCCGGCGAAGCGGGTCGCCATGGCGCTCTCGCATCTGACGCGTACGCAGTTCCCCGGCGACTCGCTGCACCTGGTGCTTTTTCACGATTCGGCCGAAGAGATACCCATCTCGCAGCTTGGCCGCGTGAAGGTGGGCCCCTGGTATACGAATACTCGCGAAGGCTTCAAGGTCGCCCGCCGCATTCTTTCCCGTTCCAACAAGCAGATGAAGCAGATCGTGATGATCACGGACGGCAAGCCTTCGGCGCTGACCTTGCCCGATGGAAGGATCTACAAAAACGCCTTCGGCCTCGATCCTCTTGTCGTCTCCGAAACACTGGAAGAGGTTGGGCGGTGTAAGCGCTCCGGCATTCAGATCAATACCTTCATGCTCACCAATGACTTTGCCCTGGTGCAGTTTGTGCAGAAGGTGACTGCGATGTGCCGTGGGAAGGCTTACTTCACCACGCCGCAGACGCTGGGGAATTATCTGCTGATGGATTTCATGCAGCGGCGGATGAGAACTGTCCATTAGATATAGGCGATTCACTGGGTGCCTCTCCATTGCGTAGCAATGCTTAGACCAATTAATCCTTCGATTGACTGCAGAGTTATAGCGCAGGCCTTCAGCCCTTTTATTCTTCGTGAACCGGAAACCTGGAGCGTTGCCCCAGGCTGGTATAGAACGCGCCTTCAGCGCTTTAATCGGTGGCTGGCGTTTGTTTGTCATTTCGCAGTGACCGGGGGGAGCGGAGAAATCCGCTTTTCTCCCCAGGGCCTCCGACCTCGCAGAGTATAGGCACAAACAGAAAGCCCAGCCC
>NZ_JBFRCY010000676.1:0-2527 GCF_052113305.1 Terriglobus sp. YAF25 | reverse complement strand
GCTCTCTGGTTCGCCAAGCCGCGCTGGCTGCATGAGCTGAAGCAGTGGTACCGCGATGACCAGATGCGCAATATGGCCGAGGGTACCGATCTGACCGCCACGCTAAGCTCCGCGACCCGCGTCCCGGGAGCCTATACGCTGCGCTGGGATGGAAAAGACAACAGCGGCAAGCAGGTGAAGCCTGGCAAGTACACCGTCCTGATCGAAGCTGCGCGTGAACACGGTGGCTATGATTTGCTGCGGCAGGAGATCAACCTCGACGGCAAGACCCCAGCCAAGTTCACGCTCAACGGCAAGGCCGAAGTTGGCACGGCAACGGTCGACTACGGAAAGCATTGAGCTGAAGACGGGAAGATGATCTAGAGCGTTTTCCCTGTTGCTCGGTATCCCGGAAGGGGCGTGCAGCGGCGTTTTCATTACGGAAAACGCCCTATGATGAGGAAGCGCTGGACTACAACCCACAGGGAAAATGCTCTATGGCAACAATGGTCACACCACCCAAGCGGCCGATCACGATGGCAGTGCGTCTACGCAGGCGCACTGCCATCATCTCGCGCTGGTTGCATATCTATCTCTCGATGGTCTCGTTCGCCATCGTTCTCTTCTTCTCGATCACCGGCATCACACTGAACCATGCTGAGGCACTGGGAGGAAAAGAGAAGACCACGGTCACTAAAGGTGAGCTTCCGCACGAGTGGCTGCGTCCTGCGAACGGTGCAGAGCCCGACAAGCTGAAGATTGCCGAAGATCTCCGCGCGCGTCACAAGCTGCATGGCGCAGTCTCGGACTTTCGTGTCGATGACAACCAGCTTGAGGTTTCCTTCAAAGGACCGGGATACGCGGCAGATATCTTCATCGATCGCGACACCAACAAGTACGACCTGACGGAGACCCGCAATGGCTTCGTCGCCGTTATCAACGACCTGCACAAGGGACGTGACACAGGCGCGGCCTGGTCGATGTTCATCGACATCTGTGCCGCGCTACTGACGCTGGTCTCACTGACTGGTCTGGTGCTTCTGTTCTTCGTGTATAAGCGCAGAGTCTCCGGCATGATTGTCGCCGCCGCCGGAGCTTTGATTGCCTATCTGGTCTACCTGCGCTTCGTCCCCTGACAGCTCAGGTATCGCCGCCCGGGCTGTATAAACACTGGTCACGATAAAACCCTCCGTCAGCGGCTGTTCACCGCGAAGGAGGGCGCGTACCCAGGCAAGAAAGCTTCTGCGCCTGGAGGCGAGTTCCGTTGCCCAGCGCACCTCTTCCTCGCTTGCCTCGCTGACCAGCACTGAACCCAGAACAACATCCTCATGCTGATCGCCTCCAAGGCGCTTCACCACTCCGGTCGCCCACGCAGCAGCCTCCTGATCGCGCGGCTCATAGTAGCCGCGATGGATACCTTCAGCGATGCAGCGGGCAAAGGTCTGCTCCGCTGCATCGAACCCATCGTCGAGGGTCTGCAGATCGATGAGCTTGTCCCCTTGAAAAGCACGCTCGGGGGTCTTCACCAAATCGGAGGCCATGGTGTAGTCGGTGCGCATACACTGCCCGACGGTCGGCAGATAGAAGTCCAGTCGCAGGATCCAGCGAAGCAGACGCAATGGTTCGGCTTCAAGAGCCACGCAGTGAATCGTTGTACGATCCCAGTGGCCGTCCGCCATTAGAACGGCCTCTCTGTCCTCTGGAGGCATGCGATCCCACAGATCGTGCTTCCGTAGCAGGTCGATGTGGAGACGGCGGGAGAGCACTTCCATCCCCTCCGGGATGGTCTTCTCCTTTAGGAAGCCTTCGCTCCCAGCGCGGTCGACCATGACCGCGAGCAGCAACATCTGCTCCGCAAAGTGTTTGCAAACACCCTGTATCTCCTCGGCCGAAGGCAGCGGCCTTTCTGGCTTCGAGGGGGCGATGCTCGGTGGTGAATCACCCTGCTGTTCGCGCCGGTTAAGCCACCAGATCACGGAGAACACGAGCGGGAGCATAAACATTGCGCGGCTGCCTAAAAGCCATGCGATGTAGGCGAGACAGAGTGTTGGCAAAATCAGTAGCGCCAGAAACTGCCGCAACCGTTTGCGCGCACGGCGGTCCTTACGGGCACGCTTCAGGTCGGCATAGGCCTGCACCCAACTGTGTTTGCCCAGAACGACCTGCCAATAGCTCCGTTTGAAGAGCAGGGCGAAGAGCGAGGACATCGCTCTATGGTAACGGCTAGAGCATTTTCGCTGTGGGTGTAGTGTGGGGCTTTCGCACCTATGGGCGTTCCCGCAATGAAAACGCCACTGCACGACCCTTCCGGGATACCCAGTAACAGGGAAAATGCTCTACTTCGACGACTTTGTCAGGTTCTCCGCCAGGAAGAGGCCGGACTTTCCCGCACTGACAATATCGAGGTCTCCATCGCCATCGATATCAACAACGACTGTCTGAACACCCGCACCCATGCGACCGCCGTAGTCGACGATGTGACGAATCCATTCCACTCCGCCGTTCCGAGGGTTCGCCTGCATCCCGGGCAGCTTACGCCACTCGTACC